>JAUWRB010000053.1 GCA_030610785.1 Promethearchaeota archaeon
TTGCGCCTTTCTCATTGATTATTTAATAAGAACGATAGGTTTAACAGAGGATATTTCTTTATTACCCACTGGACTAATTGATGACTTCTGGTATGTTAAACAATATATTTGGTTATTCGTTCAAATTCCATTAAGCATCTCATGCATTTATTTTACAAGAACATATTTTCCGAGTTTTTCTAATGAAAATAGTGAAGAAAAACCGGAAATAGGCGAAGAGACGAAGAAGTACAGCACTTTATATTCCTTAATATTTATAGGAATAGGAGCATTTTTATTTCTACAATTTAACCTCTTTCTTTATCCTAACATGATTGCTCACTATACAGGAACAAATTATTATTTTAATAATGTTATAAATATCGTTTCTTTAATAATTGCAGTTTTTCTAATTTTACTTGTAAAAAGAAATATTCTTTCAAACGTGAAAATAATCGGAATTTTAAATGGGTTCATGCTATTCTCTCTTTTTTTGTTTCTTTTTCTAGGAACAATTCCAATCCTAAATTATATAGTGGTAATTTTAATATCTATTTCTATTATAGTAATTTATTTAAATTTCTACTTGCTATTTGCCCAAATGTTAAATATCAATTTTAAATGGGAAAAATTGAAGACAATATCTAACGCTATTGCAATAAGCTTCGTGTTTTACGTTATCTTTCTTGTTCTTCATATATTTACAACTGATTGGGCGTATATAATAGAAGCTTTTAAAGGTTTTGGTCCCTTCATAATATTCTTAGTAAGCGTGATTTATTCAATTTCAACGTTAATTTCAATAACTATCAAATCAAAGAAGGAGGTTGAGAATAACGAATAAAAAAGTTAAAATAACGTTTATTACCATGGTTTTTTCTCCGCTAATTCTTTCGGTAATAATATGCGGCATCGGCGGATTTCCCATTAATAATGCATCAAAATCTCAACTAACATTCATGAGCTATAACATACATTTTTCTCAAGGTGAGGATGATTTACTCAATTTAGAACGAATAGCGCAGAACATTCTAATTTACGACCCTGATATAATTGGTCTACAAGAAGTTGAAGTAGGACGCGTTACCTCTCAAGGAGTAGACATGACACATTGGTTAGCAAAGAGGCTTAACATGTATTCTTATTATTATAATCCTCCTGGAAATAAACATGTAATGGGTAATGCCATTTTAAGCAAATATCCCATAACCTCAGCAAGCGGTTACGAAATTCCGAGCACACTTCAAGAACGAGTTCTTATACATTGCGTTGTTGAAATTAGCTCCGCTCTAAAGTTGGACATATTTAATACGCATTTAGGGATAAGATCAGAAAATAAATTCATACAAGTCAATTATGTCCTTAATATAATAGACAAAGTATCCACATCGTCTCAACAAATATTAATGGGAGATTTAAATTTACGCAGGAGTTCCTCAGAAATCGCACCAGTATTCGTTTATTTTTCCGATACAGCAGAAATTGTTCCAGATGATCAACAAGCTAAAATTGATTATATCTTTGTTAGAGGACATAAAAGAATTGTAGATTATCGTGTAATTACAAATATGATTCCATATATTGATACTCCCGCAGAATATGGCTCTGATCACTTGCCTGTTCACGCAATTGTTTCATGGTAATTCAGGATGAAAAATTTTAATATCTAATGTGAATCGTGAAAAATTAATTCCTTTTTTTTTTGTAATAATAAATGTTTAAAAATAACTTATTTCATTACTTTTGTAGATTGTTTTTTGAATAAATAATCATTTTTTTTGAGAATAATGAATATTTTTGCGTTGTTATCGTTATTTGGAGCAATAATCGTCCTCTTTTTGGGCTCGTTCGTTTTTGCTAAAGATACAAGAAATTCATTGAATATTCTTTTCATATTATTTTGTTTCTCATTTTTTATTTTAGGGTTAGCGGAATATGGTATGAGAGCTGCGGATAATTACGAAACTGCTTTTTTTTGGGCTCGGATTGCTACTCTACTAATGTTTCCGATCTCTTTCTTATTTCATTTTAGTTTAATATTTTCCGATAAATTGAATAGTTTAGAAAAGAAAATCGTATTACCTTTGATTTATGTGCCAACAATAATTTTTTCCTTGTTAGCGTTATTTACAGATATATTTGAACCAAGTCCCGTGAAAAAATATTGGGGTTGGACCTATGGAGCTCCAGAAGATTCTTTTATTTTAAATTTATTCTACTTGTGGCTTTTTGGCTTAGTAATTTTATCTATTTTTATAATTTTAAGGATGTATTTTAAGGCATCCGACCATAATAAAGCGATTCAAGCAAAATATATTTCAATTGGGCTTATTATCTCTACTCTCCTTTATTTCATATTTGATTACTTGCAATTATGTAGTGTTCAAATAGAAAATCCCGAATTGGGTATTTTATCTTTTACAATTAGTTGCGGGTTCATCAGTTATGCGATGTGGAAATACAATTTATTCACTTTAAATTTAACTTCAGCCACGGAAAATATAATTTTAAATTTACCTGATATGTTAATTTTAATTAATCCAAAAGGAGAAATAAAATCAGTTAATCAAGCAACGTTGAACATGTTTAAATATCTAGAAAGTGAACTAATCAACAAAACTGTTGAGATTTTAATAAAGGAAGAGGAGATAAAATTATATCTATTTCAATACCGAATGCTAGTAAATTTTGAAAAAATTGACGATCTTTCTGATATAGAGATTAATTTTATAACAAAAAATGGAAAAGCAATACCCATTTCATTATCTGCCTCCAAGATACGAGATGAATTTGGTATGCTCCAAGGAATTGTATTAATCGGGAGAGATATAACAGAAAGAAAGCATGTAGAATTAGAGCGAAAGGAAATTGTCAAAAAGCAGAAGTTATATATCGATGAAATCTTAAAATCATCACAATTCAAATCTGAATTTTTATCATCCATGTCCCACGAGCTGCGAACTCCCATGAACTCTATTATTGGTTTTTCAGATCTCTTGTTAGATCAATCCTATGGCGAATTGAACGAAAAACAACTTGATTTTCTCACGGATATTAAATCTTCTTCCGAACATTTATTGGGAATAATAAATCGTCTATTAGATATATCTAAAATTGAAGCAGGTAAATTAAAACTTAAATTCAGTGAAATTAACTTGAATTCATTAATTAACGAGGTTAGATCAACAATAAAACCTTTATATACAAAAAAAAAATTATTTTTCAAAATTGAAGGGTTGGTCGATAATAAGTTCATTCATGCTGATATTGGAAGATTGAAAGAGATATTCTATAATTTGTTAAGCAATGCTATAAAATTTACTACTAAAGGGGGGATAATTCTTAAAATTAAAGAGACTAATAGTTCATGGGTATTTTTTATTAGCGATACCGGAATAGGGATCGCTGAAAAAGACTTTGAAATTATCTTTAAAGAATTTCATAGAATAGACTCCCCATATGTCATTAATACACCAGGAACAGGATTAGGATTGGCGTTGACAAAACGATTAGTAATTTTACATGGAGGGAATATAAGTTTTAGTAGCGAATTAGGAAAAGGAACGATATTCAAGTTTACAATTCCCAATAAGAACGATAAAAACATTTAAAATTCATGAAATAAAAATTCCGTCGATGTATCTTCTTTTTTTTTAGTTTTATTAAAAAATTAATAGAGTCTTTTTTTAATTAATAAGTAATGGATTTTTTTAATTAATAAGCAATGGATTTTTACAATTTTGGAAGCTACGATGTATCTCAAGTAGTGAAACAATATAAGGGGAAAAAACTAGAAGAATTATTTCAAAATCACGAGATTATTAAAAATGAAATGGGAGAATTCATGGAAATATTATGGGAGATTGATGAAAATAATCTATCGCGTGGTTTTAACTTATTGATTACTAAAAAAAATTTACTACATAATCTAAAAACAGTATATAATATTGGAGAAATCATTGAAAAAAGATTAAAAGGAAGAGGTATAAAAACTCTAAACGATTTAAAATTTATTTTAAAATATCAAAATTCAGCGAATGAAGTTTTAAAATTAATTAATAAAAAGGATTTTTCAGCTCTTTGCACTAATAGATATATAAACGATTTAGATGTAAGTTTTTGTTTTGATTTAAAAGAATTTCTATTTTTAGATATTGAAACATTAGGTTTATATAATAGTCCGGTTATAATAATTGGATTAGGATATTTTAGAGGCAAAAAATTTGAAATTCATGTGCTTTTAGCTCGCGATTTAGAAGAAGAAATAGCAATATTTGAGCATTTAAAAACAGAAATATTGCCTAATTTTAGTTGTTTCGTCTCTTATAATGGTAAATGTTTTGATGTTCCATATATCGTCAACCGCTTTTTTTATTTTTTTAATGAAACTCCCATTGTTTCTAACGGAAAAAGTAATAATAAATATCATCATATTGATTTGCTTCACAACTGTCGAAGGAAATTTAAAGGAAAATTTATTAGTTATTCCCTAACTAACATGGAAGAACAATTACTGAATTGGAAAAGAAATAACGAATTACCAAGTAATATGGTTGGAACGTGTTATAAAAAGTATAAAAAAAATCCGGGTAAATATGTTGGCTTAATTAAAGAGTGTATAGAACACAATTATTACGATATTTATTCCATGCCATTGATTTTTCAAAAATTATTAAAATAAAAAAAAAAACTTTAAGGTAAACATTTCTTAAGCCGTATTTTAAATTTTAGTTTTCTTAAAAACACAAATCTAAATTTAAAAAAGTTTTATAATAAATTAAACAAAAAAAAAGCGATTTCATGCGTTTTAGCACTTAAAAGATTTTGAATATTACAGGTTTAATCCGGAAAGAATTTGGTCGAATCAAATCCGATAAGCGAACATTGATACTTTTATTTTTTATTCCATTTATTTTAATTTTAATTTTCGGGCTCACTACTGGTGGTGGTCCTACGGCGTTCTTTAACGCAGCAATTATCTCTCGCGATGAAATATCGTGTAAAGGTGATTTTTCGTCAGATTCTGACGAATACGACCAAATCTTTATATCAATTGTTGAAAATAATTGTTCGGCTTTTGGTCTTTATAAATCCTTTAATTCTACTAACGAGCTTGAATATAACTATTCCATTGAAGCTTGTAAAGAATTATTAAAAAATGAATTAATTGATGTTTTTATAGTTTTACCCGCAAATTTTTCAGAATCTGTTAAAAACGAGGTTGATCCAGTCTTAATTTATTATGTAGACGGTTCCGATTTAAATGCTGTTAATTCAATTGAAGTTGCCATTCAAGAACCAATCGCGCTTTTTAGAATCGAAACGGATCTTCTCACGAATTTCACGACGATGGCTCCTTATATGGAATTCGATGTCCCTTTTTGGGAGTCTCAAATATTAAACTACGCAATACCGATATTGCTATCAATGATAATTATTGGAACTACGATGAACTTAACTTCTTTATCAATCGTAGCAGAAGGGCCACTCCCTCGAATGTTATTGACACCTGCGGCTAAAAATGAAGTTATTGCAAGTAAATTAATAGCCTATTCGGTAATCATGGTATTACAATCCACAGAAATTTTCGTCATGACTGCTTTCTTTGGATTATATTGTTTGGGATCGCTATTTGATTTTTATTTAAGTCTAATCGTGATTGGATTTTGTGGTATTTCAATGGGGTTATTTATTTCTGCAATTAGCACGACTGAACAAGCAGCTAATCAGTTGTATATCATGATGTTCATTATTATTACCCTTTTCTCAGGGCAATTTATATCATTAGCCCCAGAAATAAGACCTATAATATATTTCCTTCCGTTAAGTCACGCGACTCCGCTAATAACTGAAATCACTTTAAAAGGCTTCTCTATTAATCTTAAGTATGTTTTATCGTTGGGTTTAATTTCTTTAATTTTTATTAGTTTAGCGTACATAGCTTATAGATTCAAGAAAGTGGAGGTTTAAATGATGAAATTTGTTGGAAAAATAAGAGAAAAAATAATAAATACTAATTTTAAAGGAAATTTGGAAAATCTAAAAGAAAGCCTTTTTAGATTATTAAAGATGGTAAAAAAAGAATTTAGGCTCTTGAAAACAGACAAAATGAATCTTATTATTGCTCTTGCATTACCTCCCATAATTATCGTTTTATTCGGTTCAATGTCGAATATTAAGTATGATCCAGTCCCAATTCCCTGTATTGTTGTTACTAACGATTCTAATACGTTCATTAACCCAAATAACTATACGGAAACAAAAATAGATGATTTTGCGATACTTTATGTGGATGCAGTAAATAAATCGAAGGATCTTGACTTAATTGCGGTTTATAATTCTAGCGAAGATGCGTATGTCATGGAAACAGCAAGAAATGATTTAATTTCAAGCAGAATTCAAATTATAATTGTAATCCCCGTTGATTTTTCTGAAATGCTGTCATCAAGGCTACCCGGGATAATTGAATGCATTCCTGAATCTTCAGATTTTCAACACATTCAAGATAATCTTAATGCTGTACAAGATTCTATAAACATTTTTATTGAGGACAATCACCTAAATCCTAAATTTGTCCTTCAAGCGTATGAAGAGTATTCAATACCTTCAAATTATAATTTTAAGTTTAATTACAATATCACTTTAATGCTTTCTTTCGTTATTTTTGGAATTTCGACCGTATTAACAATCTTAGTCGTTGTTCAGGAGAAACCAATCGCAAGACTTTTGCTAACACCAGCTAAACGTGTGGAAATACTTATTTCTAAATATATGACTTATATGATTATATTAAGTATTCAAGTAATTCTATTAATAACAAGTTGTTTATCACAAGGACTTTATTTAAGGGGTAGTATTTTTGATCTGTTTATAGCTTTATTCATGGTTGGATTTACGGGTGTATCAATCGGAATCTTTATCAGCGCAGTAAGTAAAACAAAAACAGAAGCGAATCAATTATTTTTCGCTTTTTATATTATTATCGTGATTTTAAGTGGAATTTTTATACCAATAAGCGCCATGCCCGAGTATTTACAAGTATTTGCATACATGTTGCCTCTCTCTCACGGAGACCCGATGATTAGAGGCATAGTAACAAAAGCAAAATCTGTTTTTGGATTTGATTTTTTCTCGTTACTGTGTATAAGTGCGTTTTTTGTAATTCTATCATTTATAGCATTTTTGAAAAGAAGATATGAGGTGTGAATAAATGAGCTCTTATAATGCAGTTAAAATAATGGTTGATGTTCAAAATTTAAACGTTGCTTTCGGTAATAAAAAAATTATTCATGATGTATCCTTTTCTGTTAAAAAAGGAGAGATCATCGGCATGTTCGGCATTTCTGGAGCTGGGAAGACAACTATAATAAGAGTACTCACTTGTCAAATCGAAAAAAAGAACTGGACGGGCAATGTAAAAGTATCTGATTTAACACCTGCGAAAAAAAAGAACCATTCGAAGATATTGGCTAATATCGGATATGTTCCTCAACTTGAAACTCTTAATCTTTATTTCGACTTCAAACCAATGGTTAATGTGGATGTTTTTGCCTCAAATTATGGAATGAATAAAAAAGAAGCGAAAGAAATCGCAAGAAGTCTTTTCACGATATTAGACATCCCTGAGGATACTTGGGATAAGTCTTTAAAAAAAATGAGCGGTGGAGAGAAAAAAAGAGTTTCTATGGCTCTTGGGTTGATTCACCGTCCCGAAATTCTTTTCTTAGATGAGCCCACGACTGGTGTTGACGCCTCGAAAAGATACGATATCTTATCTTATCTAAAGAAATTAAATCGACAATTAAATACAACAATGTTTATTATCACACATGACTTGGAAGCCGCTTTAATATGCGATAAAGTCGCAATTTTAAGGGAAGGAAAATTATTAGAGTTTGAGGTCCCACAAAAATTAATATTATCGCTTCCGAGCGAGGGATTAGTAGTTAGATTTATAATTGAAGGTTTAAATAACGATAAAATTAATATAATTAAAAAATTTGTTTCTGTTCAAAAAATAATTAGAGTTGGGAACGAAATGCTTGAAGTTCTCATGAACAATTTTGAAGAATCCCTCCCTAAATTAATTCAGTACATGATGGAAAAGGGAATAAAAATTAACTCAATGAGTAGGGATGTTGCTACTTTCAGGCGGTATTTCCAATTAAGAATTCAAGAAGAAGAGGAAAAAGAAAAAATACTCATGTAATGAAAAAAATAATAGGATCTTTTAAAATAAAAAAATTGGATCGAAGATTAAAGCAAAAATTAAAGCTTATAATTATAATTTTAGCTTTTTTCGGTGTGCCATTAATTACTTTAGCATTAGTTAATACTCGTTTTATAATCTATATTAGCGAAGGAGAAGTTCAAGATTATAAAAAGAAAATGGCGTATTTTTCAAATACTCATCAGAATCCTACTACGGGATTATTCGTAGAACCTGATATTGATTCAAATTATATGGCAATTCATTCGATAAACTATTCAAATTCTGACGTGTCATCGTCGTCCTTAATAAATCCTAGTTCTAATCCAAATTTAGAAGCAGACATGTATAATTTCTTTTTTAATTATTTAATCGATAAACAGAATGAAAATGGCTCGTTTTCAGATATCGGGGGATTAGGCAACATGTTTTCGACCTTCGAAGTAGTTGAAACTATTAATAGACTTGATAGCTCGTTTTTAAACTCAAGACAAGATAAAATTACTAAAATTGGAAAATACTTGAGTATTTCGCTTGAAGAGGAAGGATGGGGATTTATATTAAATAATTATCTTGATGAATCTGATATTATCTCTACGTATCATGCGATTAAAATAGCTAAAACAATATCGAAAGGTTCAATATTAAATAACGAAAATGTTTCAAAATTCATTAATCATACTGGAGGGTACCCTCCATTTTATAATTTTTCTGGAAGTTATCGATATTCACTTAATCCTTTTTCGATAAAGAATACTGAAACTACTTATTACGGAATAAAAGCGTTTTTAGGGATGAATATGGCATATAATGAAATAGAAAAAGAATTAATTGAGTTTTATTTTAATAGTACTTATAATCTAATTGAGGGAGGTTATTCAAGCATGCCTGGTGCCCCACCTGATATTCAATCTACTTATCATGCTATATCATCGTTATATGATCTGGGATTAACGCCAATAAATGAAAAAAAAACGCTTAAGTTCGTGTTAAAATGTAATAATTCTGATGGTGGATTCGATTTACGCCCTAATACTCTAGAACTGAATTTTTCCTCGGAATTTAAGTCTGGCTGGGCTGCCATGAGTGTAATATCCCTATTTGAAAAAAATGGAATTAAAATTGGAGAGGAGATCAATGAATCTAGAAGAAATTATTACGATTGGTTATATTTACATCAGGCGAAGAATGGCCTATTTGGACAAATTTCAATCGAATCAAATTATCTAGGGGCATTATCAATATATCACGCAAATTCTACGGGTTTTAACGAATTAATTAAAATGAATAACATCTTGGATTTCGTTGAAGATTGTTATAACTCAATGGACGGCGGATTCGGCTCCCAACCTGATATAAATTCAAGTCTTTTTTCTACTTATTGTGCAATTCATTTATACGACATGTTTTATCCTCATATTGACGAGCGTTGGCTTCTCAACTCAAATGCCACTAGGTGTTTTTTAATTGATTTACAAAATCCAGATGGTGGGTTTAAAATAGGAAACGATACATCTTATCTTTTATCACTTTTTGGGTCTTATTATAGTATCTATTCAGAATTAATAAATACGAGTATATCTACAACTGAAGGGACATATTGGGCTTTAACTTCGCTTGATATTATTGAAGGCCGAGATTATATAAATAATGAAGCTTTAATACATTGGATTAGATCGTGTCAAAACGCAGACGGGGGGTTTCCCGTATTTATCGGATTTCATAGCGATGTGATTTCAACTTATTTCGGTTTAGAAATATTTAAAGAGTTATCTTCCTACCCGATGTCAATAATTGCCGCCATCGAGTTTTTGAAACTTGCTCAATCTGATAATGGAAGTTTTACGTTAATTCCCGTGCTTTCTACACTGATAGATTTTCCCGAATCTTTTCTAGTAACTTATTTAGGATCTAAAGCTCTTTACGATTTTAATTACCAACCGGAAAACATTGAAGCGTTAATAAATTGGTACGATAATTGCTTTAATATTAACACTGGAGGTATGGGAGATCATCCCGGATTTGGAGGAGACCTAAGAAATAATCCCTATGGATTAATTATTATCGAAGAACTAAGGTACGATCAAATTTTGGACTCTACGGCATGGAGTGAAATGCTAATTATAGTTTTATTCATAGAAACGTGTATTTTTGCTTTTATTGGACTTATAAAACTTTCTGATATTTTAGCATTATCAAAGAAATTAAAAGAATTATTTAAAATTAGCGAAAAATTTAATATTGCTTATTTACAAAAATCTCCTGCAATTTATTGCGAAGATTTAATCATTTTTGCGGGAAGAAAATTAATAGTGGATTCAATGTCTTTACAATTAGAACATGGTCAAATCCTAGGAGTATTGGGAGAATCTGGAGCAGGTAAGTCCACATTTGTAAAAAGTTTATTAGGAATGCGAAAGTACAAAGGAATAAACAGGATCTATGGATTGGATGTTAAAAAAAATTCAAAAAAGATGAGACCACTTTACGGCTATGTTCCGCAAGATATTAGTAAAATCTACGAAAATTTTACTGTATTAGAAAATTTACTATATTTTGGAAATCAATATGGTTTAACAGGAAAAGAAATTACGAGTAAAGCCAAAAGAATTCTACGTGGTTTGGAGATTGAGGATAAAACTAATGAATTTGTAAGAACTCTTTCAGGAGGTCAAAAAAGACGCGTGAGTATAGCTATTGGATTAATACACTCACCACCAATCGTGTGGATGGACGAACCAACTTCAGGTTTAGACCCTGTAATTCGCGAAAATCTCTGGTTAACCCTAACCAGGATTAACGAACAATTTAACACAACTATGATTGTAATAACCCATTATCCGGAAGAGTCCAGATTCTGTAATAAAATAGCATTATTTGGCAGAAATCGCGGCATGATCGATTTTGGAAGTCCAAAAGATTTATTATTACTTTTACCTGGTAACGGAAGAACCGTAGAAATATATTTTAACGATTTAAAAGAAAATGCTGTTGAAATAATTGAATCTATTGAAGGAATTGAAAAAGTTCTTGAAAATAAAGTCGGAACAGATTATTTAATTTTTTCCGACTTAAATTTAAATGTAATCCACGAAAAAATTGAAAAAAAAATGGGCTTTAATTCCATTCAAAGAATAAAGCAGTCTGACACAAAAATGGAAGAATATTTCAGATTTAAAGCGATGGAGTTGCCAGAAGTTTGAGTAATTATAGAAGTGATGAATTGGATGGCTTAAGAATAAAAATTAACGAAGCTATCAGGTTTTCAATGCGTTATTGGATGATATTTAAGGAAAATACTTTTGGGATGGCAACGATCATTGACTTGATCTATAAAAAGACTTATATCGAGGTATTATTTTTCACAAATAAAGATGTTTTAGAATTAGGTGTTCCGCTATTCAAAATATATACTCCTATTGAAACTAAAATAGATTTCAACGAGGTTCTACTTCAACCCGAATTTGACGAAGATGGTCTTATTAGTCCTTTAAAAATGGTGGAGAAATTAAATAAAACAATTGAAAAAGAAGTTAAACATCATTTGAATATTTTGAATAAAGAAGTGCAATTAATTGAAGAGAAATTTGAAAACTACTCGTTAGAAGATAATTTATACGACAGAGAAATAAGAATATATTTTCAGGATTTTGTTATAAAATTAAGCGTTAATTTTGAAGACTATCCTCTTATACCGACATTTATATTTTCAAGGCAACTTAAGAGAATAATAAAAAAAAGAGAATTTGTTAATTTAGATTTTATTAAAAATTGGGACGAAGAAAATCCTCCACATGTTATTGAAGTTATTGAATATTTAATCGATTTAATCGTTCAACGTCTTAACATCGAGCCCTTATCAGAGGGTTCACAACATCTCTTACTTGAAGATGTGTTCATAAAGCACGGAATAAATAATCTTTTTTTTAAAATTCATAGAGGACAATCAATTGGAATAATTCATGGAAAAGGGCAATCTTTTGACAAATTATCGTTATTAAATTTATTCAACTCAATAGCATGTACTCATTCAGACTTTTCAGGATTGATTAGAATTTTTGGGAAGGATGTCCAATTGTTAACTAAAGACGAGAAGGAAAGAATCTTCATATTACCAGAAGCGATTGATTCTAAAATTGTAAGCATGCGTGTAAAAAAAGCCATAAAACACGATATTAAAATAAAACCGCCTTGGTTAACTAGTAAAAACGTTTTAGATTCATTGATAAAAAATGCCGGGTTATTGCAACTAAAAGACGAAATAATTTCCGTTGCCGAAGAAATAATTTCTGTTGCCGAAGAAATAATTTTTATTGACCAAAAAATTAATAAAAAGAAATTTTTTGTAGAAACTGCGTTAGAAGTCACGGGGTTATTGAATAAAAAAAACTTGAAATTTTCTGACCTAACACCGTTAGATTTTCTCTTATTTTCCATCGCAAGAGCTTTACTACAATCTCCGACAATCATTATGTTTTCAATACCTTCCGGTTTATTAGGTCATTTACAATATGAAATTTTCAACAACTATATTAATAAGATAAAAAAGACATTTCATGTCGCTTTAATATTTCATGGCCCGAAAGAGATTGTTTCTAAATGCGATCAAATTCTTACTATTAAGCGAGATACAACTAAAATTGGTACGGTCAACGATTTAATCGAAACTTTACCGCAATCCGGAGAAATGATTACAATAGAATTAAATCATCCGGACGAAGGAGACATAAAAAGGATGCTTGAACTTAAATCAGCGATTTTTATTGAAGAAAGAAAGAACGAGAAATTTAAAATATTTCTAAAGGATGATCCAGATAAAATGATCCTTCAATTAATAGAAATTTTTGGTTCTAATCTCTTTAATTTTAAAAGATTTAAAGCAACATTAGATGAATACTTGCAATACATGCAATTTTTAGAACAAGAAAAATAAAATAATAGAAATAATAATATAAGATGGATGGGATAAAATGATAAAAAGCGTTTATATAATGAAAGAAAATGGATTTTTATTATATTCAAAAAATTTAATTAAAGATCAATTTAATCACGATATTATATTAGGATTTTTTGCTTCTGTCGCTAATTTTAGCAGAGAAGCGTTAAATAGTGTTGTGAACATCATCGATCTAGGAGAGTACAAATTAATAATCTTACCTTTAATTAAAGAAAAATTACTAGTAGCTGCGATTGCTAATCCAGAAGATAATAACGATTTAATTAATAAAATTTTAAGGAATATAATGCAAGATTTTATTGACGAGTATTCACCTGAATATAACCCGAAATTAATCTCTGAACAAAAAGTAGATAAAATCGTTGGAAATAATTTAAAAGGCAAAATAATTAAGTTATCTTCAAAAAAGTTTATCTTAATTGCTTGGCTTATTGTGGCACCACTTTCTTATTTATTAATATTACTAAGTGCCTTATTTACTTCAGAAATTTTTCAATTATTTGATCTAGATAGAATAATGATTAGCAGGACAAATCTTTTCACATTATTTATCCCTACAATGGTTTTATTAGCACTGTTTAATTATATAATCTTATTTATACTTCCAAACTTAATTTTTGGATTTTTAATTGTAAATAAGAAAGTTGGTACTTTAAATTCATTAATTCATATCACGATAGTAATAACGCTGTATTTTTTTACTGTAGAACCATTATTTGCGTATATAATTATTGCATATTTACCCATGAATGTAATTGCGGCACCAATTATTTGTCGTTTTGGTTATATATATCAGAGAAAAATATTCTTAATTAAATAACGAAATTATTCAAATTCGTTTACAGTCTGAGGACAGATGGAGATGAGTAATATACGAATCAATATCTTCAGCGCAACCATATAGGCTGTCTGAAATTTTTAACTTTAAACTTTTTTTTGGTTTTGAATACATTCAAGCGAGCGCGGGAGAAGGCGTGGCTCGAAAATCCTTAACTTGAAATGAAATTATTGGCGGAGATAGTGCGATGTTGCGGGCGGCGTTTAAATCTGCATCGAGACGGAACTTCTTACCGTTGCGCTTGGCGTGTCTCGGGTTCGAACAAGAGAAATGCTTGCTGTTTTTAGTAGAACGGGTGGCGTGCTTTCTTTCGGCGAAATCCTGAACTTTTAAACGGTGGCATTCGGAACAGATATGGGAAGTGTGTCTTACGTTGACAAGTTGTACCTTGATACCGTACCTTTCGAGGAGCGGGGTCGCGTGGGCTTGTAATTGCGAAAAAAACCAGTGGACTTGCCAAAAAGTTAAATAAGGTTTTTTCCTTTTAGGTGAATGCTTAGAAAAGCTGAGGTCTTCGAACCTGACGGTGAAGACTCCGTGCTTGAGCGCAATTCTCAAGAGGAACACTGAATTTCTTTGGATTATGTCGAAATGCAAGTTGTTGATTTTTTTCCAGTGGAAAAACAGCGACCTCGAAAGAAGGCATGCGCGCCTTGATCTCGCATTATCATGGGATTTGATGCAGTCCAATCTAGATTGAATGCCGACAATTTCTTGGCGGAGTTTCACGAGTTCCTGCTTGACATTAAACGAGTCCGCAAATTTTTAGAATGCAAGATTAAGGGGAAAAAAAGCAAAATCTATGAAAGATTATTGGTATTTTAAATAAAATCCGCCTTTTTCATGATTGCAAGAGTTAAAGTATTAAAAATTTTTTCCACATTTTGACCTGTTAAAGCAGAACATTCAATAAACTCATATAGATTATAAGATTTTAAGTATTTAATTGCATCATTATAAGAGACGGTTCTTTTATTATTAAGATCTGATTTTCCACCAACAAGTAGAATAGGAAATCCATTTTTTCCAAAACTGGATGCACTTTTAAATAAAGGAATCAATTCATCAATACTTTTTAAACTGATTTTATTTGTAATGTCATACATAAAGATCGCTCCATTAGTTCCCTTTGCGTAAATAGGTATATAAAATCTGAAGCGATCTTCCCCACCAAAATCCCAAATCTGAAGTGAGACCTTTTTATCATCTATATTTAAATTTTTAATGCCGATATTTACACCTACTGTTACTTTTATCTCTTTATCAAAAAAATCCGTGAGATACCGTCGAGCTAAAGAAGTTTTCCCAACTCCAGAATCTCCAAAAATACTAATTTTGAATGTTAAATCAAATAATATACTAAAAACCCCCGTTATTCAATTTTTACTTTCAATTTTTTTATTAATATTATACGATTGGATAATCATTATAAATACTTCGTAAATAATCTACAAACAATTTACATTTAAGTAAATGTATATTCTGAGAACGATTAATAATTTATTGCAAAATTCATCCAATAGCCTAAAGGCCATGGTATTCTTTTGCTAAAAACGATAAATTTTTATTTAAAACAAGCGTTAAGGCAATGCTAATGTAAATCCTTCCACTCATTGCGAACTCTTTAAAAGGCGAATATTATAAACTTAATAAAGTAGAGACATATTTAGCATTAGAAATCGCAAGTAAATTAGGTGTTACTTCAAAAGTTTATGTTGATGATGGATTTCGTAATGGATAACTATCTG
>JAUWRB010000229.1 GCA_030610785.1 Promethearchaeota archaeon
TCACGTTTGAAAGAATATTTCTTTTTACAAGTAAAATTAGAAAAACTGCAATTATTAAAGAAACGATATTTATAACATTGTTAAAATAATAATTTGTTCCTGTATAGTGAGCAATCATGTTAGGATAAAGAAAGAGGTTAAATTGTAGAAACCAAAATGCTCCAATTCCTACAAAAATTAACGAATAGATCGTACTAATGTTTTCTTTTTCGTCAGTGTTTAGTTTAGATTTAGAGGAAAATCTTGGAAAAATCGATCTTGTATAATGCACGCAGACAATGGTTAAAGGAATTTGAACGAATAACCAAATATATTGTGTAACATACCAGAAGTCAGCAATTAGTCCAGGGGGTAATAAAGAAATATCCTCAGTTAAACCTATCGTTCTTATTAAATAATCAATGAGAAAGGCGCAAAAAATACAAAATACGATGATTAATATTTTATGATTTGATTCAATTTGATCTTCTTCTTCCGTCCATGCTGTAAGTAGTGTACTTAAAAAAAACGCATAAAACGTAATAATTAATCCGGATAATATCGTCTGCCATAAATTTGGTAAATGAAATGCGATTAAGAGTCTTGCTGTAGCAATGATATAGATAGAATAAACCATTACTCGACTCGTTTCAACCTTTTTACAAATTGTATTTGTTAAGGCCGGCAAAACGAAAAAAATTAAAGTCAAAAGGATTAAAGCGTTCTCAAAAATATCGTGACCGAATGCAACGTGAAACATTGCCACATATACTCCCGGTAAATATGACCTTAAGGCTTGAATGAAAAATAAACTCATAATGATCGTGATAAAAATTAGAGCGTATAACGATTTCGAATCAATTTTTTTTTCAATTTCTGTAAAAGAAAAATTAGATCTTATATTTTTTTCCATCTTTTTTCCAATTTTGATATATGGATTATACTTCTTTTTTTATTTTAAAAGATAGTTAATATTGGTTGTCTTTATTTATATAGATTGATGTATTTCTGGTAATTTGAAGTTCTTATAATTCAAATTAATAAATTTATAATACATTAATTAAATTCGATTTCAATTAAAAAAGAAAAAAAAAATATTTATTTCATTTGAATTTCACGAAAAACGATTAGAAAGTTAATGTTGACACAATAGCGCGATGATCGCTCCCAAATTCAGCGGGTGTATCACTATCAGGAATATAATCCGTTACGACATGACTATTATCAATGGTTTTATATCCTCTTGCAAAAATATAATCAATTGTTTCATCAGGGATATCATAGAGACGGTAGCTTGGAAATGTTCGAGGTCTTGGAAATAAACCACCAGTATCAGTAAACCACGTCTTAATTTTGGCAATTTCAGGCGTGTTAGGTTCTAAATTAAAATCCCCCATTAGAATCTTTTGAGGACAAGTAGAAGTAGCTGTAATCGTATTAAGGACAAAATTAACTTGAGCCATCATATCTTCGTCCCACCCCCATAAACCAAGGTGCGTTACATACACGTCAATTTCAAGATTTTGATTTATGATAACAACTCCATGCACCAAGACCCTTTGAGAAGAAATGCTGGGAACTTTAAATCCGCTTGCTGACTTTATGGGGTATTTACTTAAAAGTGCAACTCCTCCCTGATGTTCGTTTTCTGCGGGATAATAGAAATAATACATGTTAAGCCTCTCTGCCATCCATATCGCCATATTTATTCCCTCAGAAGTAATACGTCCATTTTCCACTTCTTGTAATCCGAGAATATCAGGATCTTCGCTTAAAATATTCTGTGCTAAACGTTCTAAATCGAGTTTATCGTCATATCCTTGCCCAAAATGAATGTTATACGTCATTATTTTTAATTGAGATTTAGGTACAGTATTTACAGGGATCTCGCTCAAGCTGTATGTTATTAGAGATAATATTAACGGAACAAAAAATAATGCCATTACTAGAATCTTAAATTCTTTTTTCATCCTTCAAAAACCTCCATTTTTAATTCAATCTTAATTGCAAGAAGTGTAGATATCGTAAAAATTATTCCACCTAAAAGCATTACTAAAGGTCCTAATCCCTTGAATGCCGCAATTGTTCCAGCCCAGTCGGAAGTAAAGATGTGAAGAACATCGAACAAAACCATGAAGACAAAACTGATTGCGATTGCGTTAGAGATGGTTTTTACTTTCTCCCATTTAAACCTTATTCTTGTCATTAGGATAAAAAGTATAGAGAAATTTAGATACATTATTACGAGAGATATTGTAACGAGAACGCTTGCGATATACATTAAAATTTTTCCAAGTGTAAAGAATAAAATCAGCGAAACGAGCATCACTCCATTCAATAACGCCATTACTTTAGTGTTTAAAAGAAAATCTAATTTTACCGTCATGATAATGTAAATTACGATCATTATAGAAATTATATTCAAGATGTTATTAATATAATAATTTGTCTAAGTATATTGAGCAATCACGTTTGGATAAAGAAAGAGGTTAAATTGTAGAAACCAAAATATCCCGATTCCTATAAAAACTAAGGAATATAAAGTGCTATACTTCTTCGTCTCTTCTCCTATTTCTTGTTTTTCTTCGCTATTTTCATTAGAAAAACTCGGAAAATATGTTCTTGTAAAATAAATGCATGAGATGCTCAATGGAATTTGAATTAATAAGTAAAAATATTGCGTTATTCGCCAATCTACGATTAAACCAGGCGTTAAAAGCGAGACATCTTGACTAAAACCTATTGTTCTTACGAAATAATCGATAAGAAAGCTAGTAAAAATAGAAAAAATCACGATTATTGTCTTATGATTTGGTTCGATTTCGTCTATTTCTTCAAACCACGAAGATAAGAAAGTACTAATGAAAAATCCGTAAAAAGAAACTATTATCCCCGAACAGATGGTCTCCAATTTCGAAGGTAAATTAAATGCTAATAATAATCTTGAAATTGAAATTAAATAGATGGAAAAAACCATTAATCGAGTCTTTCCAATCTTTTTACTAATTGTATTAGTCAAGACCGGTAAAAAGAAGAAAATAAACGCCAAAAGGACGAGTATATTCTGCAACGTGTCTTCTCCAAATACCACGTGAGTAATGGCCACATAAACACCCGGAATAAAAGCTCTCAAACCTTGTATGAAAAATAAATTCATCATTACCATTACAAAAACTAGAGCAATTAAGACCCTTGTCGATAATTTTTTTTCGATTTCTGCAAAAGAAAAATCTGATCTCATTTTTGTTGTCATTTTTTTCATTTTTTTTTATTAAATTGGAATAAAATGTAAAAAGTTAGTTATATATTTAACTCTACTAATTTATATAATTTTTTAAGAAGAAAATAAATTTTAGTATTTAATAAATCACGAAAAATTTACCTATTATTCGTAATGGATATGCTCCCATATTCATTTAAGGGTTTTTAAAAAGGTTAAATTTATTGGAATCATGTTTAAAAGTATTTATTATTTTTATGATTAAAATGATTAAATGTTATATTTTTTGTATGAGAAAAAATAATATTTTTAATTCAATCATTTTAAAGAAATATGGAAAGATTTTGAATAATAAAAATTCTATTTTACAAACAACTTAACATTTAATCATTAAAATAAGAATAAAAAAAAAATTCAATTAGTAATCTATTCTTGGAATTACATCCTCCAATTCTCTACGAGTAGGTTTGTACTTGAAAAATCTCCGAGATTCGCTGTTTTCCAGTACATAATTGCTTCCCCCACCGTGTATCATGCAGTAAGGGTCGAGTAAGCCGATTGGGTTTGAATATTGTCTTATAAAACCTCGACCTCCCATTGTCCTGAAGCAATGAATTGCACTTTCGAAACCAAGCTCTGTAGCGCTTATTTTTAAACCCATTGCGTTTGCTGCCATTATTTTCGAGCTTGCGAGCTCTGGACGCCGATCTAGTTCTCTTGTATAATGTATTAACGCAGAAACTAATAAATTCATTTCACGGATATTTTTTGATATTGGAAATCTTATAACTTGATATTGATGCAATCTTTTTTCAAATTGCTTGCGATGAAGAGCATAAGTATGCGAATAAAGCAATTTTTTCATGGCATCTCCAAGCGCTTCCGCACTAATGACCAATCTCTCTTCAGTTAATTGATGAAAAGCAATATCTAATCCATTTCCTTGGAGAAGATTTTCAATAGGGATTTCTACTTTATCAAATATTAATCGACTTACAAACGCATCAGTCATTCCATATGTCCGTATTCTCGCTGACCTAAAATTTTTCAATTGCTGGTTTTCAGTGTCCATAATTACGGCTCCTAACGGACCATTATTCAATCTCCCGTAAACAATTATATAATCTGCGATCATGCCATTAGTAATAAAAACTTTCTTTCCTTTAACAATTACTTTATCGTTTTTTACTTGTAGATTTAATTCCATTCTAAAAATGTCAGAACCAGCGTTAAATTCAGTCATGGCTGAAGCCCCGATTTGTCCATCTTTAGCAACAGGAAATAAAAATTTTTCTTTCTGTTGTTCGGTCGCCTTATAATTTACGGGATTACAAAATAATGTGCCCCCCGATAAACGCCCCATCTCAACACTATAATTTCCTGCAATATAGCTTTCGCTAGATTCGCTCCACCTTCCTCCACATAAAGCGTAAGCAATGAGAGCGTTTCTTGTTATTCTTCCGACTTCATAATCCTCTGTGTTCAGAATAGTAGAATAATAACCTTTATCGGCTAATTTTTTCATTACATGAATTACTATATCTCGTTTTTTATTTTGAGTAGGTTCTTCCACGTAATAATTCAATTCTTCTAAAGCCTTTAAGTCTTTATCCAGATCCTTTTCTAAAAACTCGTAAAATTCTGCTAAGAACTCTTTTTCTTCCGGTCTTAATAAAGGGTTGCTTAATAAATCTAATTCTGGCACATATTTTTGGATTTTAATATATTCAAATTCTCTTAATCTCGTATCCATAATAATTCAATTTAAATTTATAATTTGAATTAATTATTTTCTATCTAAAATATAAGTAGAAAGATAAAAAACTTTTATAACTTTAAATTAAATTAAATATTAAATTTGAAATACAAAAAGAAAATTAAATTCAAAAATTAGTGAAACAAAATGATAAAATTTTCAAAAAAACAATTAAAAATTCCACAAATGAGCAAACCAGTATATCTTGCGACCGTTGGCATGTCGAAATTTGATCGAGCATTTCCAGAAACTCGAACGGAGGAACTTTGTATCCAAGCTTTAACTGCTGCAGCTGATTTCGTTAAAATGACTCCAGCAGAACTTAAATCATTCATACATACAGCTTATTATGGTCATTTTGCTGATCATTTTGGAGATCAATTGTTAGGCGAAGCTGTGATCCACGATAGACTGGGTTTAGATCCTTTAGGAACCATTGGCGTTAAAACAGGTGGTGCAACTGGAGGTTCAACGATGTGGGAAGCCATTAAAACGGTAGCTTCTGGCTATAGTGATTGCGC
>JAUWRB010000120.1 GCA_030610785.1 Promethearchaeota archaeon
AGGACGAACAAGAAGAAAGCCTATGCCCTAAACATGGTGGATCTGGAAAACGATTTTTACGTGAATGCTCAGTTTTCGCAGGATAGGAAAAATAGAAGTATAATTCAATCTTTTAGAAGTGCCATGCGCGGAGGAAAAATGAAAATGAAGGGAATCGTGCATGATGGTGCGAAGAATTATGGGAGCACCTTCAAGAAGCGTGGGTTTACTCACATGCACGCTCAACGCTGTCAATCGCATTATAAAAAAAATCTCAACGAGGTAATCTATGAAGCTGCAGGTCTTGGGAAACAGTTAAAAAAAGACTTGCCCGAGCCTCATGGCGAGTTGAAGAAGGCTCTTTTTGCCGTTTTTAACCGTTCTACGCTGGCTCGTGCCGAGAGGCAATTGGCTTTAGCTGAATGGCGTTTTTATGGTAAAATATCGGAAAAAATTGATAAGATAATCGATGATTTTTATCATCTTTTTCCAATTTTATTTAGACATCATGTGGATAGGCGTTTAACAAGAACCAATAACTCAACAGAGCGAATGAACTTAGCTCTCGAGAAATATCCTTCGTTAAAAAAACACATGAAAACAGGAGCCGGTGTTGACATGATCTTGGACGGAATGGTATTTCTTCACAATTTTGAAATGTTTCAAGCATATATTCTTAAAACTGAATCGAAGATCTCAGAGTTGGAACAAAATATCGCGGCTTTCCCGGATGATAAGGAATTAAAGTCCTTAAAGCGGGGGCTAAAAATCCACCTCAGTTGGGTTAGAAAGGATTTTGGAAAGTTCAAGGAAGTCTACTTGAGATATTTCAAATTGAATCACGAAGTTTTTATTGTCGAGTGAATTAATTACCACTAAATATTGTGTATTCACAAAAATAAGATTATCCAAATGACAAAATTGAAATTTGCAAGAAACAAATTTTTATGTATTTTTCTCCTTTTTAACTTAAACAATTTGTTTTAATTTCATAAAAAAATTAACTGAAAAAAATAAAAGGAGGTTAGAAATATAGTCTTAAACGTAAAATTCAACGACATTTTCGCAATGTGAAATTCTCAGGGATATCTAATGGGTTTCTCAATAAAAGAAATCACATACCGTCAGAAATACTTGATTTTTTTAGCACAACAAGAATTATCAGGTCCATGGTTAAGTTTTAAAGTAATAGGAAAGCAGATCGGAACAATCCCAATTGTTATAAAAAATATAGAATCAACACCGATATATAAGCTAGTAAATAGCCGAACGGGGCTGGCAATCAATAGAATCACGCTAGACTTTGATATAAAGGAGTATATTAAAAAACTCATTGTTAACAAAAAAATTGATCCAATCGAGTTTAAGAAAGAGCATTCGTTAATTCGGTTATACGCTGATATTTTTATATATCCAAAAGTTCCATTTGTTATTTCGTTTTTCACTTTAAAAAATACATCTGATTATGACTTAGTAGACTTTTCGATGTATTTTGTGTTTGATTTTGATATTAATGGGCTTGACGGTTTCGATGATGACTATTCTGGATATGATTACGATAATGATATTATTTATCAATACGATAAAACAGATTTATTTGGTGGATTTTCAACGTTGTTTAAACCAACACATTTTGAAAGTTGCTTGACATCTGAATTTAGAATTGATCATGATAAGTTAAATCTTTCGAATACATTATACGAAAGAAAAGGAGAGATTTTATCAGCACTTCAAATCAAATTTAAAACACTAGAACCAAATCAATCCTTTCAAGCAGGCCTGATTATTTCGGGAGGAAATAGCAAGGAAGAATTGATAAGTAATATTATTCAAGGGAAAAAAAAAGCAATAAAATACTTAAAGCAGGTGAATAGAAATATCAAATCCGAACAAAGAAATCAACAAGAAGAAGGATTTATAAAATTAAATCTTCAAGAAGCAGAAGATTGCGAATAAATTTAAATCCATTAATGATTCAAATAAAAAAACCAATAATAGGAAATTATTTGATAAAAACCTTGCGCAGGTTAGGATTTAAAAACAAAAAAAAGGTTTGGTTGAATAATAAAGAAAGGATTAACAATTTCATTCATGATTACAGAATATTGGATTGAAGTTTTCTTATTAGAGATTTCCATGTTTAAAAATGAATATTTAGGATCTAAGCGTTGAAATCATGGTTTTTTCGTCTAATAGAAATTCTATTGCATTTATTACATCAGTAAAAACTACATCGCTATTCAATATACTCCTCGTTGACGCACCTTCACTACCTAAGATTGCTATCCCTAAGATTGCATTTTTCAGCATTAAAGCGTCGTTGTTTCCGTTCCCGACAGCAACAGTAACTTCCTTTCCTAATTTTTTTAATTCGTTATTTTTGGCTTCGGCATCGTTAATTCCTTGAGTATTGACTTTTTTGAAATTCACGCCTAATTTTTTAGCAATATTTTTTAAATTTCCTCGAGTATCAGAAGAAACTAAGAAAATATTATAAAATTTTTTTAATTCTTCAAATTTTTGAACCAATTCTTCTGAAATATGGCCTTTAAATTGAATCGTTCCGTTAATGTCAAAAATCACGTTTTTAATTGTAATTTCTCCATGATAAGGAATTATAATTTTTCTCATGTATAATTTAAAGGCTTTATCTTTAATTAATTTTGAATTTAACGAAGGTTTAACAGCACTTAGATTTTAAAGAAAAGAAAAAAAACAATAAAGATTCAAGAGGTTATATAACATTTTTTTATTTAAAATTCTTATTTTTTATACTAATTAAGTAAATTCTTAGTTTTTTGATCTATATTATTAATCTTTAAAATCAATTTATTATTAAATTAGTTAATATTAATAATGTATGAATTGAAAAAAGAATCTTCATGAGATGAGGTAAATGGATAAAAGAACATATTATAAGTATTTATTTTTAACAGCTGCGATTTGGAATTGGTTGCTGGGTTTGGGTTTTATCTTATTGACTATTTTTATGCCATCTGTAGTAGTTCCGATGTTTGGTGCGGGAATGCCTCCGAGTTTAATCTGGGTTCACTCCTTTTTCGTGTTAGTATTCGTCATTGGATTTGCCTTTTTCATTCTTAGTTTAGATATTGATAAAAATCATGGTATCGCTCAATTTGGAGTAATAGATAAAGTTGCGATACAATTTCCGATGTTTATTTATTATTTCATCGGGGATATTAATTTCCTTGGAGTTGTACCTGTGCTTGTCGATGCTGTAATCGCTATTTTATTTTTTGAATTTGTCATTAATTATAAAAAACTATAATATTAATTAATAATTAAAACGAAAAATAATCATGAGTTCAAAGGCTAAAGTTAATCAAGTTATTTTAATACTAATTGACGATGTTCGAGCTTCACACCTTTTTGATTTAATGGATAATGGAAAACTTCCAAACATTGCTCAACTTGCTAAAAGTGGTATTGTGTCTCGAAATTGTATTACATCTTTTCCAAGCATTACTTTTCCTTGCTATAGTAATATAATAATCGGAGCTTATTCAGGATATTATCCAAAAGAAGGATCTGGGATACCAACATATCATTGGATAAATCGGAGCGATCCGCCTTCAAGTAGTAAAAAATTTCCTTTCATACGTAGTTATAGTCATGCAAGTGGAATACGTAAAATAGATAACGATTTGGGAACAAACGTGCAAACCATTTTCGAACAAGCGGGCGAAGGAAATTTACTTAGCGCAATGAATATTATTAACCGTTGTTCCATTTTCCAACCTCCTAAAATTTACAACACAGAAATGATATTAAAAATAGTTGAAGAGGCGTTTCAAATGCCCGAAAAATTCTTTTCTACCAAGGAAGTTCCAAAGGTTACTGCATGCTATGTGCCTAAAACGGACGATCTCATGCACCATAGAGGTTTTGATCATCCTGAATACATCAACGAGATTTTAAAATGCGACAAATACATTGGATCGTTAATCAAAACGCTTAAAAATACGGGTTATTACGATTCTACAGCGATTTGCATCATCTCTGACCACGGTAATTACAAAGCAGAACAAATGCATGACCTTGAACCTTTTTTTGAACGAAAAGGGTTAATTCCTTACGTTCCAAAAAAAAAAATAATTGGAGATTTTGATACAACATTTGGTTCGATCGGATTTTTCAATTTCAGAGGGGAAACCTGGCAGCACCATCCAAATATCGAGCAAATGATGAATTTTAAGCCTAGCGGGATCGGGAGTAAGGAATTAAATCTATTCGAAACATTATGGGAGATCCCTGGCGTGAAATTAATGTATTATCGAGACGATGATAATACTCCAGATAAGGGCATTATTCATTTAGAAAGGAGGTTTAAAAAAACGGGGAAAAAATTAAAAGGTAAAATTGAATATGAAGGACACGGAAAAAATCAAAAGACAAAATACACCTTCGATGATAAAGATTTATTTGAATACGACAAAAATGAGGATGCGATGAAGCTTTTAGATAATAAAGCACACTCCATTGACGAATGGTTAACTGCGACTTATCAAATAGATTGCCCTATTCTAATCGACCAAATTCCACGTTATTTTAAAAATCCACGCTCGTGCGATATAATGATATCCACGATTGGAGAATATGGATTTGGATACGAACACGGTAAGACTGTTGCCACTTATCCTTACTCGCACGATATTGCGTTAAAAAAATCGATGACAGTACCATTAATTATTGGTGGGTCAGCTGAAGTTCCATCCATCGAGATTCCATGTTGTAAAACTACGGATGCGGTTCCAACTTTATTAGATTTATTAGGGATTAAACCGCATTGGAGCGTTGTAGGAAAAACTCTCTTAAATTATAAATAAGATTTATTCTTATTTTCTATTTTACTTAATTATTTTATTGACAATTCTCTTTTAACAAACAGCTTTTTTTTGAATAATTTGACAAAAAGTAGATTCCTTTGAAAAAGAATATAAACAATTTTTTCGCTCATCTTTTAAATATTAATTCTTATTCTTTTAGAAGTTATACTATCAATTTTAAAGAAAAAAGTTTATAATTTTTTAACCATACCTACGAATTATTTAACCTCGAAATTATAACTAATTCAAACATAATAAATATCATGGGACACCTTAAAAAAAAAAAACATGTCTTTAATGAAGAAGAAAAACAATTAATTAGAGAATTGAAAAATCACCTTTCAATAACGGGTGTACCTCGAGAAGAATGGAGTTCTTTTATTCAACAAGAGTTAAATCTTCAAAAAAGAACGAAAAAATCCCTTAATTCTTTTAAAAATAAAAGTAATTCGTTTGGATTTTTTAAAAGATTTAGTAAAAAAATAGAAAATATATTTCAAAAAATTCTTTCAAAACGATTTGATTTGAATAATAAAGCTTTTGAAGAAATGTTTAATGGGAAAAATAACGACATCTTTAACGACAATATGAATTTAATGGATTCTTTTATTTTTAATTTAAGTGACAATAAAAAAATAGAAGATCTTGGGAAGCACGGAACATTTATTAAGGAGCGCCCCGATAAAAAGCGCATGATAGTTCATTTCGATGATGATGACGATGAAAATAACGATTTAAATTGAATAATTGAAAATTGGTTCTTCAAAATTTTATCTTGTATAGAGTTTTAATTAAGTTATAAAGTTCAAATTTCTCTCTAAAAAAAGTTATTTTTATATACAACTTTAAATCTAAATATTTAAATGTAAAACAATCATTAAAAGAAAGTGAGGCAAGATGGCGAAAAAAGAAAGTTTAGAAATTGAACATCTCCACAAGAAGATTTTAGACGTTATTGTTGACGGAGTTTGGGTTGCAAACAAGAACGATGTTATGCTTTATACGAATAAGGGCATGGAAAGAATTGCTGGCGTTCCTGCTGAGCAACTCGTTGGTAAACGAGTATTAATTGACTTTTCGGAGAGTACATTAAAACATTTCAGACCTTGTTACCTTGAAGCTAAAGAAACGCTAAAGCCAGTTTATTACGATACCGTACCCGTTTTAACACCCGCAAATCGGCAAAGTTATCAATCAGGATGGTTGATCCCTATAATTAAGAGAGGTAATTTTGAGGGCATGATTTGTACGGTTGAAGATATTACCGATCTTAAGAAGGCAGATATATTGTTAAAAGAAAGTGAAGCAAGCTTAGCAAATGCGCAGCGGATAACTCATCTCGGGAATTGGGATTGGGATATAGTAAAAAATGAATTATATTGGTCCGACGAGATTTATCGCATTTTTAATATAAATAAACAAGAATTTGGGGATTCTTATGATGCTTTTTTGAATTCTGTTCATCCAGATGATAGAAACATTGTTCAGAAAAGTGTAGACGACGCTTTATACGAGAATCAACCATATAGTATTGATCACAGAATTCTTTTACCAGATGGTTCAACGCGTTTTGTTCATGAACAAGCAGAAGTTACTTTCGATGAGGCCGGTAAAGCCATTCGAATGTCAGGAACAATTCACGACATCACAGAGCGTAAACAAATGGAACAAGAATTAAGGAGATTTAATGAAGAGTTAGAACAAATTGTTAAAAAAAGGACTAAGGAATTAAAAGAATCCGAAGAAAAATATAAAGCTCTGAGTAATGAATTGAAGCTTATTTTAGATAACATTCCCGCGCTTATATTTTACAAGGATTTGAACAATAATTTCGTTCGAGTAAACAAATATGTAGCTGATGGCTACAAGACGCATAAAGATTCTCTTAAGGGTAAAAGCTTGTTTGATTTACATCCTAAAGAAGTAGCTCAAGCGTATTGGGACGACGATTTAGAGATTGCCAAGAGCGGCAAGCCAAAATTAAATCTTGAAGAGCCGTGGGAAACGAGTGAAGGGAAAAGATGGATAATGGCAAGTAAGATTCCCATCACTGGTGATGACGGAAGGGTCAATAGCATACTTGGAATTTCTACTGATATTACCGAACGCAAGAAGATGGAGGAGGTATTGTATCTTGAACGAGATAATTTTGTCAATATATTAAATTCCATGGTAGACGGGGTTTATATTGTCGATCAAAACTATAATATAGAATTCGTTAATCAAGCTCTTCTTAGTGACTATGGTCCAGTTAATACTAAGAAGTGTTACATGTATTTTCACGATCGTTCAGAGGTTTGTCCATGGTGTAAGAATCAAGAAGTTTTTGGTGGAAAAACTGTTAGATGGGAATGGTATTCTTTTAAAAATCAAAAGACATATGACCTCATTGATACACCTATGAAAAATTACGATGGAAGTGTATCAAAATTAGAAATATTTCGCGATATCACCGAGCGTAAATTAGCAGGACAAAAATTAAAAGAGTCCGAAGAAAAATATCGTAAAGCCTACGAACAAGCTAATTTTTTCAAGGACTTATTTGTTCACGACATGGGTAATATATTAAACGCACTTCAAATGTCTGCAGAATTATATTTTAAATTTCATGACAAACCTGAAAAGATAAATGAAAGCAATGAGTTAATGGGCATATTTAAGAGTCAACTAGACAATGGAACGAGATTAATTTCTAACGTGCGAACATTGTCCAAATTAGATGAAAACAAAATCTCATTAAAAGAAATTAATGTATATAATTATATAGAGGAAGCAAAAACATTTACATTAAATAATTTTCAAGCAAGAAATATTAATATTATTGTTCGGATTCCCGATAAGAATATGGTTGTTCAAGCAAATGATCTGTTATTAGAGGTATTTAGAAATATTTTGAATAATGCCGTGAAATACAACGATAATCCGATAATTGGAATTTACATTAATGTTTCCAAGGAACAAAAAGAAGGCATGAATTACATGAAACTAGAATTTCGTGATAATGGGCAGGGCATATCCAACGATAGGAAACGATATATTTTTCAGAAAGGGCATGAAGAGTATAAAGGTGGTAAGGGCATGGGAATCGGATTATCGCTGGTAAAAAAAATCATAGAAAGCTATAAAGGAAAAATTTGGGTCGAGGATAAAGTCAAGGGAGACCACACTCAAGGGAGTAATTTTATAGTATTACTACTTGATTGTTCAAAAATGATTGGAAAAAAATAGTAATTGAATAGTCCTATATTGCTTCATAGCTTATTTCAATAAACTACTACCGCCTAAAGTCAGTAGTTTCCTACGAGTAAATTTGAAAACGAAATCTTATTTCCTTTGTACTAACTCAATGATTTCATCCAATTTATCGACAACAAAATCCGGTGAATATTCCCAGTCCTCATAATCATCAGTATATTTATTCATATTTCTTCTTAACAAGCAGGCGTGAATATTAACTCTTTTAGCGGCTAATACATCAACGATCGAACCACCTATCATGATAGCGTTTGACTTATTTTTGTCGAAATTTAGTCTTTTTAAAATTGAAAGAATACCCCTTGGTGATGGTTTAGCAAATGATTGATCCTTATCGCTTGAAAGATCACATTTTTTTAATTTGAATACAAGATCCGTAATTTTTTTAGACCAAAAAGAGATGAATTTAAAATTTTTACACTCTTTCGAGTGAAACAGACGGGAATCACTGGCGGATTCGTAATTACTCATGATAAATAATAGTAAATTAAGTATAAAAAGTTTTCAAAAAAAGATGTGATGCATGAATTCAGTTCCTTACTAGTGTATCTTAATAATATTGGAAGATCCTTTATTTTTAAGGCCTAATTTTCAATATTATTTATTTAAAATCAAGAAAATCATTAAATTCAGAGGGAAGTAATTTTAACGCTTGAGAATCAGAAATATTTTATTTTATTAAATTCGATAAAAGGATGTCCATGAATTCTTCTTCTCCATTCTTATCCGCAAAATTTGTACAATAAGTAATGGGAGCAGAATTTATTCGCTTTTTTTTCGTTATTGATATCTTTCCTGGAATATTTATTGTTTCAACATTTAGAAATACCTCAGTACTCTTGAATAATTCCTGATTAAATAAATATATGGGTACAAAAGTATCGAAAGCCAACTCATTTATCCGGAAACAAAGAAAAAAATAATATTAATATTTTCCGTAATTTGTATTATTTACGAGACTTTTCTAATTATATTTTTACTTATAAACCCAGAAATCATTGGTACATTCTCAGGAACCTTTAATTCAGACGCCGGACTCTTCGTATCTTCTTACAAAATTTTCGCTGCTTTCACTATTTTGATCACAACTTTTCTTATATTTAAACGTTCCATGAAATCAGGTGACCTAAAAATCCAATGGAAAGGAAAATTTTTATTAATTGGAATGGTTACTTCTGTCATTGGCGCATTGATAGATATGGTAAGTCCCATTGTTCCATTAACAATAGTTATTGTAAGACTTGTATTAATTGCTGGTGCTATATTACAATATTTTGGCTGGCTTTTACCGGAGCGAGTGGCAAGATGGTTAATAAAAGATTAAGAATAAATAATTAGTCTTTATTTAAAAATTATTAAAATTTTTTTTTTTCTTAAAAACCAGCTAGCTAATTAGATTTAAATTCTTAAATTTTTTTAAAAATTTTAGATCTAAAATCTTTCCAAGACCAAATAGTTAATTCTATAGTTTCGGAAATTGAAGGCAATATCGTGCTCAATTCTTTATCTTCCGTTAAAAATACACTCTTTAAAACTGCGGCAC
>JAUWRB010000257.1 GCA_030610785.1 Promethearchaeota archaeon
AGTAAATGCGTTAGTTACTAAACCGGCACAAAGTCTAGCTCTCGTCATTCAAGTAGCACTTCTAGCGGCTACAGGTTTCCTTGCACGAGCCAGCACGGGAGGCATACTTAGACCTGACTTGCAACCTCAAGCAGCCATCGATGCTATAAGAATTTTTACAGGCTTGATTCCCGGAATTGCGATGCTCTTAGCGGCTATTATTTTGTTATTTTATCCGTTAAAAGGTGAATATTGGGCAAAGGTTCAGAAAGAGGTTCTCATCCTTCACGAAGAAAAACACGCTAAACTTCTAGAAATGGAAAAAAATGAAGCTGGTTGATTGACTTTAGTAAAAATATGAATATTCTTTTTTAATTAACTTTTTTTTTTATTTTATTAATTTCCGCTTGTTTTACTAATTATAATTTCGATTATGCATAAGAAAAAAAACCTGAGTGAAAATAATTTGTTAAATAGGTTGAATTTTTAAAAAAAAATGGAGTTTAAATTAATTTATTCATTCCTTCCTTGTTTTATTAGAATCATTTTAACATAAAATCTATATAAAAATTTTTAAATATTTTTTTTTTTAACAAAATAGTAAAAAAAAGTTAAAATAATAACGCGTGTTTATTTCATACATGTCTTTTTTAGATCATCCAAATGTTTCTAATATTGTTTTTTATCCTCGAAAGGAACCAATTCCAAACGAATTAGATCCAAATATTAAAGTTTTAAATTTTCACTTGAATGAAAAAGTCTTAATCGGAGGATATTGTTATCTTAAACATTCTAATCTCCCTACGATTTTACTATTCCATGGAAATGGAGAGATTGCCCTTGATTATCAATATTTTGTCCAATCATTTTTTGAATGTGGAGTAAATCTAGCTGTCGTTGATTTTCGAGGATATGGACATAGTTCAGGAAAGCCTTTTTATACTAGTTTAATTTCCGATGCGTTTCCAATTTACAAGGAATTTAGAAAATGGATGGAAGAAAATGGATTAATAAATTCTTTATTCGTCCAAGGAAGATCTTTAGGAAGTACATGTGCTTCTGAAATTGGTGCTCACAACCCAGAAGACCTCCGAGGAATTATCTTTGAAAGCGGGTTTGGTAGCATTCATGATATGATGACGAGATTGTTTAGAGTTAGTGGTCCAGAGATAACCAAAAAAGCTTTGGAAAAATATTCAAACGATACGAGAGTCAAGCTATTTAAAAAACCCACGTTGATAATTCATGGAACGATGGATTGGATAATTCCTTGCGATGAGGGAAAATTATTATATAATTCTATTCCTGATGGAATTGAAAAAAAACTAATAATGATTGAAGGTGCCGGACATAATAATATCTTTTCGTATAAAGAAGAATATTTTAAACCCTTGAAAGAATTCGTTCAAAAATTTAAGTAATAATGAATTTAGATTTTTTGCTTCCTTTTAAATTAAGATTTTAATTAAATTCATGTAATTTAGAATTAGATTAAACGAAAAAGCATAAATATAATGAAATTATTGAATTTATAGATAAAGTGATCATTATGAAAAAATTAGTACTTTTAAGACACGGAGAAAGTGTTTGGAATAAAGAAAATAGATTCACGGGTTGGACAGATGTAGATCTCTCAGAAAAAGGATGTATCGAGGCTAAAAAAGCAGGAAAAGTTTTAAAGGAAAATGGATATACTTTTGATGTTGCTTTTACTTCGGTTCTAAAAAGAGGAATTAGAACGCTATGGATCGTATTAGACGAGATGGACTTAATGTGGATACCCGTATATCGCTCGTGGAGGTTAAACGAAAGACATTACGGCGCATTACAAGGGTTTTATAAAGCAAAAATGGCTAAAGAACTTGGTGAAAAACAAGTACTCGTGTGGAGGAGGAGTTACGATGTGCCCCCACCAGCTCTTAAAACAACCGATACAAGATATCCTGGAAACGACCAAAAATATAAGGACTTAAACGCAAGCGATTTACCCCTAACAGAATGTCTAAAAGATACGGTTTCACGATTTTTACCTTATTGGCACGATATGATAGAACCAACCATTAAGTCGGGAAAAAAAGTCATAATTTCCGCTCACGGAAACAGTTTACGAGCGCTTGTAAAATATTTGGACGATCTTTCCGAAGACGATATCGTAAAATTGAATATCCCAACTGGTATACCACTTATATACGAACTTGACGAAAAATTAAAACCTCTTCAGAGCTATTATCTTGGAGATCCGGAAGAAATTAAAAAAGCAACCGATTCGGTTGCAAATCAAGGAAAAGCTAAATAATTTATAAAAGACTACTTTTTTTTTTCTTTAGCTTTTTATAAAGATTTTTTTAAAAATTGGACTAACAATCATTTTACTATAATAAGATCTATTATTATATTAATGAAGAGAATGAATTATTGTTATAATTGCGGCGTCAAATTGAAAGAATATATTGAAGGAAAGACCAATTTTTGCGTGAAATGCGGGATAAAATTGGCGGATAATAGCAAGAATTCCGCTAAAAAAGTTCAATGTACTATCTGCCACGAATATCTTGATCTTGAAAAAGAAAGAACAATAAAGTGCTCCTTTTGCGAAAGCATTTTTCATTATTCCTGCGTAGCAAATTGGCTCTCCAAACATAACGCCTGTCCAATGTGTCAAAATCAATTTTTAATTCCAAAATTAGATAAAGCAAGTATTATTCGATAATCTCTAAAAAATCAATTTCGTTTTATTCCTTTTCTTCAAATCTTCCTCAAATAAGTTTTATATTATTAATTATTAATAAAACCTAAAATAAATCATAAAATTAAAGATTAATAATGTCAATTTTCAGATTATTTTACTCCAAAACACCAAAAATTAAAGACACCAATGGAAAAGTACTACCTAATAGCATTACTTCTCTAGAAAAGGTTAAAATAGGGGGCATTGATCAATCCCTTCTCATTAGAGGTCATGATGTGAATAATCCAGTACTTCTTTTCTTACACGGAGGTCCAGGTAATTCCGAGATGGGTATAGCATATTTATTTCAAAGGCGCGCAGAAGAATTGTTTACGATCGTTCATTGGGATCAGAGAGGCGCCGGGAAATCGTATTCAAAAAAAATTCCAGAAGAAACATTAAATATTGAGCAATTTATTTCGGATACTCACGAATTAATACAATTATTAAAGAAGCGCTTTAATAAAGAGAAAATTTATCTTCTTGGGCATTCTTGGGGAAGTGTTTTAGGAGTATTAGTTGTTCAGCGATATCCAGAACTTTTTCACGCTTATATTGGAATGGGTCAAGTTGTAAACATGATTGAAAATGAAAAAATTTCTTTTCAATATACTCTTGATGCTGCAAAGAAAGCAGGTAATAAAAAAGTAGTTAATAAATTGGAATCGCTTGAACCGCCTTATGTCGGTGATTTAAAGGCTTTAAGATTCCAAAGGAAATGGCTCGCAAGGTATGGGGGTGCTTTACATAACGAGAAAAGCATGATGGTGTTAATGAAGAAAGGGTTAGTATCTCCTGAACTTTCCTTAAGGGATTTACCGGGATTCATTAAAGGTATGATTAAAACTCTTAAAGTAATGTGGGGTCAACTTGCCGAAATAAATTTTCTTGAGCAAGTTCCTGAATTAAAAATACCCGTATATTTTTTCGTAGGACGATACGATTACCAAGTTCCTTTTGAATTAGTGGAAATATTTTACGAAAAACTTAAAGCACCAAAAAAATCTTTAATCTGGTTTGAGAATTCAGGTCATTGTCCAAATTTTGAAGAACCAGATAGATTTCAAGAAGTTCTAATTTCAGAAGTATTACAAGAGATTAGGTGGAAATAATTTTTTTATAATATTTTTTTTTTAATAAAACGACGAATTAGAAAATTCTCGAATTAATAGTGATTTAAACACGGGATTGCATTTCTCAAAGCAAAGCTTTTTTGTACCATCGTAAATATCGCTTAAAGAATCTCCTTTTGAAAAACTTGAAAACGGAACGACTAAACTTGAAATACCCTTGTATATTTTTTTAGAATTAAAATTTGAATTATTCTTAGAGCTTTTAAATTCATTTCTATAAATTTTTTCCAATTTTCCAGAACTCATTTATATTCTCTCCTATTGATTGATTTTTAATTCATTAATTATTTGGATTAAATACATTTAATCTCTATTGTAAATAATATTATTTTTTAATTTTAAATTCAATCCACGATTTTTTAACTCTTTTCCATGAGTAAAAATAATTCTCTTGATTACCTTATCATCAACATTAAAATGCTCAGATAAATCTTCAATATTTACATTTTCTACAATTTCGAAAAATTCAGGTAATTCATCTATAATT
>JAUWRB010000149.1 GCA_030610785.1 Promethearchaeota archaeon
ACCTTTTGATCGATGATAAGGCTGATTTTGTCTTGCTGGGGTTAATGGTTTTTCTTAGTTTTGCCAAATTCTTTACTATATTTTGAGTCGTTATAAGTTTTTGATTGAATTCTTCTAATTCTTTCATTGTCATGGAATCCACTCTATCAAGTTCTTTTTTCACGCCTTCCATGATCTCATTAATTTTTTTTTCATATACTTCTTTTTCCGACATTTATATAACCTATTCTTATTAGTTTCCTATCTATTAATAAAAATCAAATATATATTAAACTTTTCTACAATTATTTCTTTACAACCATGGATATGACTTTAGAAGTAGTCAGCCGAAAGGTTCGCCACGATATTGAAGAGTCTTTTCACACCTAATTAATTATTATTTTTTTTCCCCGGAATGAGAGAGAACAAAGAACTAATTGACCGTTATTATGTAAGTGAGAAAAAACATGAAAGTTTCATAGAAGCAATGAAGTCTACCTTAAAACAAAAAAGCTTTGTATATTATGTCATACTCTTTTTTGGGTTCATGATAGTCACCGGTTCTTTGACGGCTTCTATTCTATATGCCGCGAATTTTGTTTTATTGGAACTGGAAGTCCAGAACTTGATATGATCCTTCTATTCGCACTTTTTCTTAATGGAGCGCTTATATCCGTTCCATTCTGGATTTGGTTTGCTAAAAAAAATAAAAATAATAAGCAAACTGCAGTTATTGGAGGGATATTGCTAGTTATGGGCTCTTTTTTGACCACTTTTTATATAGGGGTAATTGATTCGATGATTTACATGTTTATATTAGGCTTCACAATGGGAAACCTTTGGGTATTAACAACAATTTATTTTTCGGATGTGCTTGACGAAAGAGTAGTATTAACTCATTCAGATGTAAGGGGTGCTACTGTAGGTGTTGTAGGTTTTCTATCGCGGCTTTCTCGAGGAGCTCAAATTTCAATATTTGCACTTATTCATATATTTACGGGGTTTGTAGAAGGATCCACTACTCAAACAGCTTTAGCACAATTTGGGATTCGCCTTCACATAAGTGTAATTCCTGCGATTATTTTATTGATTTGTACAATTATATTTTGGAAAAAATACCCTCTAACACCTGAAAAAACGTTTGAAATTAAAAGACAATTAAAGGAACTCGGTTTTTAATTACGATAGTTAATTTTATATCAAATATTTTCTTTTTTTTATATTACAAAATAACCATTATATCTAATAAAAATATTCAATTAAATAATAGGTGATATTCTTTACAATTAATAAAAAAAAAAAAATAATAATGATAATAGGTCATAAGGGCGCTTCAAAAATTGTCCCTCCTGGAAATACCTTAAAATCTTTTCAGAAGGCAATCGAATTGAGAGCAGATTATGTTGAATTTGATATTCATAAATCAAAAGATGGAAATATCGTTATAATGCACGATTCAAATACATTAAATGTAACAGGTGTAAACGGAACGATAAAGGATATGACTTTAGAAGAATTAAAAAGGTTAGATTGCGGAGAAGGGCAAAAAATTCCAACTCTCCAAGAATTAATAAATATTGCTAAAGGTAAAATTGGATTACAAATTGAAATTAAAGCTAGAGGTATGGAAAAGCAATTAATATCAATTTTAAAAAAGGAGGCCTTAATTGAATCATCAATTATTTCATGCTTTAATCATAATAGATTATTAAAAATTCAGAAAATTGAACCAACGCTTAAACTGGCAGCGTTAGAACCGCTTATTGTTGGAAGAGAAATTAGATGGGAAGACCGTAAAAGAATTGTCGAAAATGCTGTAAAGAAAAATTTTTACGCAATTCATCCAGAATATCATTTAGTTAATCAAAAGCTTATAGACCATGCTCACGACAATAATTTAAAAGTAAATGCTTGGACAGTTAATGATATAGATATCATGAAAGATTTTATTAATATGGGAATAGATGGAATAATAACAGATGATGTTGAGGCTGTTAAAACTATTTTAAATCGTAAAAATTGAGAAATAATTAAAGCCTTTTAATAATTATTATTAGAAGTATTAGAAAACATGAAAAAGTATTAATGAATTAAAAATAGACTTTTTGACCATCTTAGCTCCACCACACGATTTTTTTATCTCGAACTTTAATATATTAAAATATATTAATGAAGACTTCCTATAAATCGAGTTCTTTCGCTATTTTTTTTTCATAATTCTTAAGTGATTTTAATTTTTTATACCAGCGCTTAAAATGATACCACATGTAAATTAAATAAACTAAAAGTACGATAACTCCGCTAAGATTAAAATAAAAAAAGAATAAAAAAAATGGAACTGATTCTTTTACGAGAAAATGTATAATTAAAGCGAATATTCTGAAAGACCACCATAAATAAAAGAAAGATAGGACATTTATAATAATAAATATCACTCTAATCTTTTCCAAGTAATTAATAATGTCATAAAATAAGTTAGTCAGGGTTGTTTTTCCTTGATATTCGGATTTTTTTTTACCTTTTAAAACTTCAATGTTATCATCTGAGTTTAAATCTTTGAATTTATCATATTCTTGGACTTTTGTTTTCCATTTTTTTAAAAAAATTAATTGAAAGAGTGAAAAAATAAATAATGCTATAAAAATACAGGCAGGGATCAGAATAATCATGCTTATTATAATGACCTGTTCAAGGGGAATATCAGGCATGGGTGGATGTTGCCCCTGTTTCATAAAAATAGCCCCAAGTATGATAAAAATTAAAGTCATGATAATAATTAATAGAGAGTAAATTGGAAAAATGGTACTAAACTTTATATAAGATTGTTCTTTTTTAATATAAGTTAATCCTCCTTTCTCTATTTTTTCCATCAAGTCCATTCCTGAATTATCATTCAATTTGGTCATTTTTTTTTTCATTTTAAGGGATTTTTATATATCCTAATTAATTAATTCATTTTTTATTCTAATTCCATATTAATTTTAACAAACCACTCATATCTCTCTATTCCCAGGTCTGTTATATTATATTTTATTATCGTCCTTTTACCCCAAGGCTCTTTATATGATTCTATGTATTTAGCATTTTCCATTTTAGTTAGATATTTTTCAGCAGTGGAAGTTTTTAAATTACAATAATCTATTAATTCTGATTTCTTAATATCATTTTTTTCGTATGGATTGGCGTATCTCTTACGGAGGATACCCTCCAATATGTTTTGAATAATCATATTGGAAGTTCGATAACTCTTTTTTTCCATTTTATACTTTATTCATAAAGTATAAGTCCTAATAAGTCTATTCTTTTTATGATATATCTAATGAACTCAAGACACGTAGTAATATGGTAAAAAGTCATGGCTTTTTATTCTATTTATATCTTTAAGAGTTGTATTTTCCACCTATTTTTTATTTTTAAGTTTATTATAAATTTTTTTTATTTCTTTATATTATTTGCCGCACCAATGGTTTCGTACATTTGGTGCGGGAGAATTTAAATTCAAATAGGAGTTTTTAGTTCTTAAGTAATAATTTAATAAAAAATTATCTTAGTTAGGTTATTTATAAAAAAATGAAATTTATTGTAAAAACGATTGGCTTGAAGAAAAAATACATGCTTGGTGAAGTACCGGTATGGGCTCTTAAAGGAATTGATTTTTATGTCAAAGAAGGAGAGTTTGTTTCTATAATAGGGCCTTCTGGATCAGGAAAATCAACACTTTTGAACATGATTGGTGCACTCGATTTGCCTACCGCAGGTCAAGTAATTATTGGAGGAAAAAACATTTCTAAAATGAACAACAATGAGCTCGCAGAACTAAGGCAGCGAATAGGTTTTGTATTTCAATTCTTTAATTTGATTTCACGACTCACGGCATTTAAAAATGTTGAGCTCTCAATGAGTATACAAAGAATTCCAAAATCAAAGAGGACCCGAAAAACAGAGGAAATCCTTAGAATGGTGGGATTAGGAGATAGAATGTACCATAAACCAAGTGAATTAAGCGGAGGAGAACAACAAAGGGTAGCGATTGCAAGGGCCTTAGCTAAAAATCCAAAATATTTACTTTTAGATGAGCCTACAGGAAATATAGATACAAAAACCCGGGATAAAATCATGGATCTCATAATAGATTTAAACAAAAAATATGGAATGACAATTATAGTTATTACTCATGATCCTGAAATTGCTAAAAGATCGAAACGCATTGTTCATATCGTTGATGGAAGAATGATAGAAAGTTCCGAAGAATACGATTTTCTTAATAAAGATATTATAAGCACTAGTGATCATAAAGATGTTAAACAAATTGTAAAAGAGGACGTGTAAAATGAAATTAGTTGATATTATTAAATTTTCTGGGAGCTCTATTAAAACTCAAAAATCACGCACGATGCTTACTGTTCTCGGCGTTCTTATTGGAATTGCTGCCATAATTGCTTTATTATCACTCAGCAATGGTTTTCAAGTCTCCATGACCGAACAATTTGAAACAGGTTTTTCTACGAAAGTGGTTCAAGTTTCTACGGGTGGTGTTTTTGGTGGCGACGATTCTGATGATTTTACGTTAATTCTAGATGATATTGATACTATTAAATCCATTGAACATGTTGAGATGGCAGTACCAGTCATTCAAAAGATGGTTACAATTGAGATTGATGGAGAGGATACTTCAATTATTGTATATGGAGTAGATTTTGAAGACTATAGCCTGTTATTTGAAGGTTTTAGCGCAGAAAAAGGTGAAATTCCATTGAACGCTGAAAACGACGAATTCGTGATCGGGTATTCCATACATGCATCATCTACCGATGAAATTATTTATTATAATGTTGGTGATGATATAGAAATTACATGGTCTACTAGAGAAGGAACTACTTTTAAAGAATATAACTATAAGAGTTCAGTTGCGGCAATCCTTTCAGAAGTAGGAGGGATGAGTATGGGTGGAGGTCCGAATGATAATGGAATTTACATGCCAATAGATGATGCGATGGATTTTTTTGACACTGAGGAAGTCTCCACATTTCTTGTATTACTCGATGATGATTCAGAAGAAATCATTACTGCTGTAAGCGAGGATATTGAAGAAGCTTTTCAAGATAAAGTAAGCGTTATTTCATCGACTCAATTACTAAGCACAATTGGAGGCGTCTTTGATATTATGGAAATTTTTTTAGGTGGTATAGCTGGTATAGCATTAATTGTTGCAGGAATCGGAATCATGAATATCATGATTGTTTCAATTTTGGAGCGTACGCGTGAAATTGGCATATTAAAATCTCTTGGACTCAAAAATCAATCCATTCTATCGATTTTCTTGTTTGAAAGCATATTGATTGGGTTAATTGGCTCAGTTTTAGGGATAGTAGTTGGTTGGATAATTGCCAATTTATTTAGTGTTATATTGAGTGGAGGTGGCTTCATGACAGGAATGGGAGGAGATGGTGGTGACGGATTTATGGGTGGAATATCAATGACTCCCGTTTTGGATCTTCCCTTGATATTTCAAGCGTTGTTTTTCGGTATAGGAGTTGCAGTCATCTTCAGTCTATATCCTGCATGGCGTGCATCTAGGCTCGAGCCAGTAAAGGCATTAAGATACGAATAAATAATTAATACTTTTTTTTTTATATTTCTAATGATCTACAGCATATACTTTTTCTAATTTTTAGATATATTACCAGTCTCCTACATATTGTATGCCATCAATCCAAGATTAATTTATTAATTTAATTAAAATTAAAAATTTTAATAGGGAAAAAACACTTATTCACAAAATTCTTAAAATTTTAAGTCAACTTATCTTATTTCTTGATAAATGGAAATCTTTCCAATAAATCATATCTATCTACTTTATAATTTGAGTGAACCAGCCTACGATTCTTAACTTATTTTCAAATTTATTCATTTCAATAATAAAGCCTCTTAATCCAGAACCATCATGTGCTAAATGATTCTTAAATGATAGCCATGCAACGCTCATCTCTCCGGGAATTAATTCATCCACATTACTAATTTTTAAGGGTTAATTCATAGTTGAAAATAAATTGTACAAATCTGGACACTTTATAAATTATCATGTGATATGCTTGTTATTTTTTTGAAAAATTATAAGACTATTAGGTTTAAAATAAAGAAAATTCATTTATTAAAATAATGCACTCTTCTCTAAAAAAATCAATAAAAATATGGAGGAATACAATAAAATAGAAAAAAACTTAAAGAGACATTAGAACGTTAAAAATAGAGAGTTTTAAAAAGTAAAATAATATTCTACTATACAAATAACCTGCTTTCGATTGAAAAGAAAGAGTATTATCAAAATAATCTTGCGATCAAATAGAATAAGATTAGAGTAGATAGGTGGTTATTAGTAAAAATAAATAGTAGGACCTTCCGTTACAGGTCACCCAGATGAGGACGGACGAATGTCCATACATGTCCAGATTTTAAGTAACGGTGATGTTTTTAATTCAACAATCCCATAAAATTGCATGGTATCGCTAGGTTTAATAACGCCCTCTTTCGGTTTATAGAACGTATTAATATAAATATTAGCTTTAATCTCCTTTTCTTGTGTAAACTGCCCTGGAGAAACTATAATATTATCTCTGCTTATCTCCTTTGGAGTAATATTTCCCTTTAAGGCTAAACCTACACGATCGCCCTTTGAAGCATATTTAAAATCTCTATCATGCCTTTGAATGCTTCTTACTATAACTTTTTTTGCAGCGCCCTCATACCCTTGTATCTCAACCATTTGTCCTGCGTTCACTTGGCCTTCTTTTACCATTCCTAAAATTACAGTGCCAATCCCCTTTACAGGAAAAACATGGTCTATAAGGATTTTTAAATAGAATTTTTCTTTTTTCTCAGTTTTTAGATGATTTAATCCGACTTCTATTATTTTTTTCTTCAGATTATTATAATCTTCTTTATTTCGTAATTCTAAGATTTCAGTTTCTTTTAAGCTTATAGTTTTTAAAATATTTTTTATTTTCTTTCTCATTTCTGATAATTTCCACTCTGTTTTAGTTGTTATACCTGAGATTACTAATAATGCCTTAGTTCCAAATAATTCATTCATTAAATCCATTCCTACTAAAATCTCACCTGTTTCTGCACTTAATCCAGACTCTAGATTTATGACTAAGATATGAACATCTGATATTCGTAAACATTGTAAAAAAGGTTTAATTTTCTCGGGATAATCTACTGGCGTTAACGCAGTGAAGATATAACCTAAATTAACATCATACCGCTCGAATATTTGAAAATCTGTTTTGGTACCTGGTGCTCCAAGCGCTTGCCCAATTAAATTTCTTTCTTCATAATTACTCCCAAAAATTCCGACTACGAAAGTATATTCTTTTTCTTCACTCATCTGTTTCTATTAAAAATGGATAAAACAAATATTTTTCTATTTCACTGAATAATGAATGAATTAAAACGATTAACTAATCTTTTTTTAATTTCTTGCGTAATTTAAGTTGTTTTGATTCGTAAGTTTCATAATAATCGTGATCCATCCAGACTCGAGTTCTTCCTTCTAGTAATGCATTTTTTATAATATTCCAATCAGGATTTTCTCGTTCTACGGATGTTAAAAGGACTTCTGTCCAACCAGTGACCCATTCTTTAATTGGATTATGAATATCCGTTCCAGAAGATAAATATATCGGTCTTTTTAATTGATTGGATTTTTTTAATTTTTCTAAAATATGAATTGTTTTAGAGTCAAACCAACGTGTCTCGTTATTAATTTCAAAACCATCTACACCCCAATCTATTAATTGTTCTCTAGATGGATGCGTGTATTTCCCACTTCGATGCCCTTTTTGGTTTAAGGTCCATGTGATATGATCTACTTGAACAATAGCTCCCATTTCTTTCGCTTGCTTAATTGTAGATTTTATGATTTCATCTTTTGGATTCATGTGGATTCTTCCTGGAAAATCTTTTATTCCTAAAAAATTTAAATGAATTCTTATTGTAGTCCATTCAAATCCAGGAATAATTAAAATTTCAGGATATTTTTTTTGTAATTTCAAAATAGGGTTATTATTTTTACCAGTATTATGATCTGTTAGGGCGAATGCGTCAAATCCATTTGCAATATGCCATTTTATACATTGTTCAGGAGTCATCCAGCCATCACTGGCTGTTGTATGTGAATGTGGGTCAAAAAAAAATCCTTCCTCAGGTAAAATATCAGACTTTTTTTTATAATTAAAAAAATCATCAGGTATTTTCCCTCGCAAGTTAATGGTATTTTCCCTCGCAAATTGTTAGAATAATAATTTCAATAAAATCAATGTGTTGAACTTGATAACTGCGGTCAAAAGACAATTTTTTAATCTCTTCAATCTTATCCATCATCATTGTTCATATTTACAGTTTATTACAAAAATTATTTATAACTATATAGTTTTAATAAGAGTCCATTCTAAATTTATTTAATATTATTTCAACTGTTCGTTTAAATTCTATAAAAATTTATAATTACTTATAAATATCAAAAAACTATTACTCTGCAGTGATTTAA
>JAUWRB010000024.1 GCA_030610785.1 Promethearchaeota archaeon
TTTGATTATTAAAAAATTTTCGAATTTATTATTTAAAAATAAAATAAAAAAAAATATTCAACAAATAATTAATTTTTAAAATTCTTCTTCTTCTTCGTCTTCCTTTAAGATTCCTACTTGTTTAAGCATGTCCTCAATGCTATCTTTTGTTTTTATAACTTGCTCGTTTTCATGGAGGTTAAGCTTTTCTAATAAAGAATCTGAAAATTCAATGAATTTTTTAATGGAGGTGGACGAGAAATCTTTTACTTTTTCGGATGTGTCTTCAATAAACTCCTTTCCAGAGTCTCCAAAGATATTTCCAACGTAATCTATGAAGGTACTATTAAGTTTGTCCATAATATTTTGTTTTTCCTCTCCTTCTTCACTCATGTTTTTTTTACCAATTACTATTTTTTTTAATTATTATTTATTGTTCTTTAAAAATAAAACAATTTAAAAATTTTTTCTAACTAAAGAGCGTATTTCTTATATTACTTTTTTTTTCTTTAATTCCTTTAATTTTTCTTTATTATAGCCAAGCAGATTACAATAAATTTCTTCGTTATGTTCTCCAAATTCCGGACCTGGTGCCTCAACGGAACCTTCAGTTTCCGAGAATTTTATAAGACGGTTAGGAATTGTTGCTTTTTCTACACCCCATTTAGAAAAATCAAATTGATCGCATAACATGCCTCTCTCTTTAAGATTAGGGTGTCCATAAACTTCTGTCATGCTCAGCGTTTTTCCACACGGAATTCTCACGGATTCTAATTGTTTAATAGCTTCATCTCTCGTTAAATTTTTGCTCCAATCCTCAATTATTTCATCTAGTACATCTACTTGTTCAAATCTTTTAATAACATTCTCGAATCTGGGGTCTTTTAATAATTCTGGCTTTTTCAGAACATTTACTGCAAGTCTATCCCATTGGGGTCTCGTAAGCGTAGTCATTGCTATTAATCCATCCTTGCAATGATATTGATTGTAAATTGGTAAGTATTTTGTCCCCATCTCTAATTTTGATGCCAAAGGGATAAATTCTTTTGCCTGAGCTCGAATATTAATTGCAAACATGAGATCAAGCATTGAAATATCTATAAATTGTCCTTTTCCCGTCCTTTCTCTATAATAAAGCGCTTGACTAATTCCAATCGCACAGACATGCCCTGCTGTATAATCAGCAATTGGTAATTTTGGAGGTCCTTCTTGCAATCCAAGAGCATCAAGAATTCCTGATTGAGCTTGAATAATAATATCAAATGATGTCTTTTTCGTATATTCATCTAAACCTTCGTTACCATAACCTGAAATCTTAGCGTAAATCAATTTTGGGTTGATCTCTTTTAAAACATCATATCCCAGCCCCCATTTTTCCATAGTTCCTTTTACAAAATTTTCAACTAAAACATCTGATTTTTCCACTAGTTTTTTAAAAATTTCTTTACCTCCGTCCTTTCTTAAATCTAAGGAAATCGATTTTTTGCCTCTATTTAATATAGAGAAGAGAGGAAAAATTGTTTTTTCAAAAATAATAAAAAGTCGAAAGCTCTCTCCAAATGGAGGTGGTTATAGTCTAATACGCGAATTGTGCTTAGATTTCTACCTTAATCACTTCGGCTCCTTGATCCGCAAAAAATATGCTTGTCCATGGTCCACTAATGAATTGACTACAATCTAAGATTCTTAAACCTTCAAATATTTTGGGCATGTGTTAAAAAAGAAAGATTTGAATTTAATTTTTTTTATACTTTTATAAAAAAATTAAAAAGCAATATAAATGCTCGATTGGGTTCATATTATGAGAAATTACGTATAGATAAAAAATCAAAAATAATTAAAATTGAAGAAATATTCTAAAAAGTATTATGCCAAAACCAAATATAGTATTTCTATTAATGGACCATCAAGCGTTTTATGGTCATGGAGAAATGGCTGGAGGTCCAAAGATTCAACGCCCAAATTTCGATAAGCTTGCTTCTGAAGGTGTGGAATTTACTCGGGCGTACACCTGTTGTCCCTTATGTGCTCCTGCAAGGCGCTCAATGCTTAATGGTCTTTTCCCTCATAAACATGGCGAGTTAACGAATTTCTCTTTCCGTGAATTTAAATATGAAACCTATTTAGAAAAGCTTGCAGAAGAGGGATATAAAAATTATTATTTTGGAAAGTGGCATGCTGGACCTGGTACTGCTTTGGATCATAAATGCGAAGGATTTTGTTATCCTGATTATAATAATCCTTATACAAAACATGAATATAAAAAATATCTTGAAAAAAATAATCTACCTCACTTTCAAGTTCGAATAAAACATAATTTTATGGATTCTGAAAGCACCATGTGGAAAAATCTTAATATAAAAGTTGTTGAAGGAGAGCTTCATAAAATAGAGGGCGCAGCTATGAATGAGCATTGTACTGGTGTAATGACGACACCTAAAGAGACACATGAAGCATTTTTTTTAGCCAATCTTGCATGTGATAAATTAAAAGAAATAGCAGAATCGGGTGGTGAAGAACCTTTTCATTTACGTGTAGATTTTTGGGGCCCCCATCAACCTTATTATGCGACTCAAGAATTTATTGATCTGTATCCTCCTGAAACGATCCCAGAACATCCAAACTTTCGAGATGATTTAAAAAGTAAGCCAAAAATATATAAATCCGAGTATAATTATCCTTTGCATAAAACAGGAAGAATAATAATCCCAAACCCTTTACCTTGGTCAATATGGCAAGAAGTATGTGCTATAAATTACGCTCAACAATCATTAATTGATGAAGCTGCGGGGCTAATCTTTAAAACACTTGACGAACTTGGACTTTCGGATAATACTTTTGTAATTTGGACAACCGATCATGGTGATGGACTTGCTTCTCATGGAGGACATTTTGATAAAGATTCCTACATGCCCGAAGAAATAGTGCGTATCCCCATGGCAGTTAGATATCCTGGAGTAGTTCCCTCAGGGCAAAAATCGAAAAAACTTGTTAGTAACCTTGACATCGCTCCGACTTTTTTAAACCTTGCGGGTACATCTTTCGCTCATCCGATTGATGGACGAGATTTTTTACCAATAATTACTAATAAAGATGCCACATGGGAAGATGATTTGATGTGCGAGACACAAGGTCATTACAGCGTTCATTTAGGACGGTTGATTATTACAGATAGATATAAGTATATAATGAATGAGAGGGATATGGATGAACTTTATGATATACAAGAAGATCCATTTGAGTTAAATAATCTAATAAATAAAGAAAAATATGCGGAAATCCTGGCAGATATGAAATCTCGATTAAAAAAATGGCGCAAAAGAACTTCTGATACCATGACGATAAGAGAGGTTCGTAAGGATAGGGTTCGCTTTATTAGAGAAAACGCGGATAAAACTACATTAGTCAATCTAGGATAAAATATAGAAAAGCAAGATTGCATGGAAATCATTAATCTTTAAGAAATTCTTAGAAGAAAATTAAAATAAAAAAATTAAAATAGAATATTTTAAAGATTTTTAAATAGATTCTTCACTTTTTTAGAATTTTTTATAATATTACTTTTTTAATGTTAACTGTTCTTCGCAAAAATCACTTTCAGATGTCTTAACTTTATTTCGGTTAAATTCAAGATCGATGTTAAGTTGTTTTGCTATAGCGTTAAAATAAGGAATGGCGCTGTTATTGCAAAACGCTCCTATATCCAATCCAACGACTTTTGCACATTCATACACGGGGCATTTGTCTAATCTAGTTATGACATTATTGGAGTCTTTTTGTGGTATCATGAAATTGATACCCATGCTTTTAGGAACTACTTTCATTAATTCATAAGCTTCATCTGCGTTCAATTTTTCTTTATCAGCAAGTTTTTTTAATTTTTTACCTTGATATGTTCCAACCTCAGCAAACGAATTTGATAATAATTCCATCGCCTTTTCAATTCCAATCTCTTGACCCACTTTATTAACATATGCCGCAAGAGCAATATAAACACTCCTAACGGATTTAAATAACTGATCTGATTTATCTTCCGATTCCACTTTTGATTTACACTTCATTTATATTATTTTATTAAGTAAATTATATCTTTTTAATCAGTAATTTAGATTATTATATAAATATATTTTGATATTGTATCTATTAATTTAAAATTAATCAAAAGAATTACTAATTAAGTTAAAAATCAAAAAAAAAAAATATTAAGAAATTTTATTTCGTTGGAAAAATCCTTCCATCTGGATCAATAACTTCATGCAAAATTCTCAAATCTTCTAATGTTGGAGGGGTCGAAACTTCAATTTTATCTGCCACTTCAATTTCAAAGCCCGTTGCTTTCTTTACATCATCTACTGTTATTCCGGGATGTGTTGCTATTAACCTCATGATCTTAGTTTCAGGATGAAAGTCAAAAAGACATAAATCCGTAATAACACGTGAAGGACCTGTTCCAGGAGATAATCCTGCTTCTTCTCGAGCATTAGGTCCTGTTAAAAAGCCTGGAGTGGTAATATAATCAACATTTTCTACAAATCTTCTAGGTCCGTGCCGATCCATGATTATCATAGTTTCCCACGCAAGAGAGCCGAAATCATTCGCACCACCAGAACCAGGAAACCTGACTTTAGGTTTTTCGTAATCGTTCCCAATCATGGTCGAGTTGAGATTTCCGTATTTATCTATTTGTGCTCCTCCTAAAAACGCATAATCTATATATCCTCTACGCATCATGTCCATTATGTCGATTAATGTCGTGCACATTAATGCTCTATGAATTGTACGAGAATCCCCCACTGAAATTGGTAATGTTTGTAATTGTGGAGCAACTCCTCCGGCTTCGAAAACTATGAGTAGATTAGGAGCAAGTGTCTTTTGAGCCAACATTGCTGCTGCTAAAGGCAAACCTGTACCTACAGCTACCGCTTTATTATCTTCCAATTGCTTTGCGGCAATTACGGTCATTAATTCTCTTAAAGTATATTCGCGTCCGGTCATTTTATTTACCTCTCTTTGGTGGTCTCAAAAATTCATCATCTCTTAACTTATAGAGATGTGCGGCTCCTAACTTTGTAATATAATCGTTGAAATTATCAAGAGAATACACCCATTCGTCTAGCCATTTGTCCATGACAGATGTGTCTTTATTTCTCCCAACGGTTAAATAATTTTCCGTAAATTCGTGATCAAAATAGTACTTATAAGGCATATTTCCTGGATGAGAGCCCCATGGTTGTTCAATAACCGCATCAACCATAAAAAAGGGAATTATTGTTTTTCCTGGATCTGCTCGAAAGACTTCAGTATCTACTAATTCTTCGCATGATACGATTACTCGCTTTGATGCACGAACTTGTAAATCGTCTTTTACTATATGACCATCTATTTGACAATTTCCATACATATCTGCTCTATGAACATGAACAATACATATATCTGGGTTCAAAGCAGGTAATAATAATACTTTTTCTCCAGTAAACGGGCATTTTACGACTTTTCCAGGGGAATGCCTCATTGTATCCGTTCCAAGCATAACTTTAACAGGAATAAATGGAATGCCTTGAGCACCTGCTCGAACTCTATAAGACATGGCACCATTAGTATAATCTGTTTTTTTTACTTGACCACTTTCAAAAAGTCGTCTTTGAACGCCTGAAAGTCCGCGAAGCTCAAAACCGACAACATAAGCAATATCCACGTTGCTAACGCACCCTCCAGCCATGAGCATGTCAATATCTTGAACCGCTGTATGACCTGCTACACTCAAATTCTTAATTCTCTGCCTTACGATTTCATAAATAGTAACCATTGGAATTCGTATATGACCAAATCCGCCCATAGCAATATAGTCTCCATTTTTTACATATTTTTTAACCGCTTCGTCAACATCCATTCGTTTATCAATCATTGCTCGTGTTTTATTATTTCTAGTAAACTCTCTCATTTCAGTCGGCGTATTTTTGCAAAAAATCTCTCCAGTACCTTCCTCTAAAATATCAATTTTATTAATATCATTTCACCTTTATGTAAAATATTAATTTTAATAATATTATTTGATAAAAGGTTATATCGCATTAAAATTTAATTTCCAATTGATAGATGTATTCTTTTTGATAAATATATAAAATTCTCAAGCGAATTATTTGATAATACAATAAAATATCTAATAAAATCACGAAATCTAATAATTATAAACCATTTCAAAGATAACTTATTTAAAATTTAATTGAAATGAGTAAAATTTAATAAAAAAAAGTAGTTATTAGGATTATTTACTTATTATAATCAAAATTAAAAATTAAAAATTTGAGGTAATAAAAATTTCAGAAAGAAAAAAATTGTGGGAACCCTCAGAAGACTGGATAAAAAATGCGGAAATTACACGATTCATTAATTTTGTAAATGATAAATTTAGTAAGAAAATTGATGGAGGAAAGGAGTTATACAAGTGGTCTGTTGAAGAAATCGAAAACTTTTGGGAAGCAATGTGGGAATTCGCCGGCATAATATATTCCAAAAAATATGATAGAATTATTGATGACTTAAATCATTTTCCTGGAGCAAAATGGTTTGAAGGGAGTCTTCTTAACTTTGCTGAAAATTTACTAAAGTACAAAGACGACCAATTAGCATTTATATTTCAAGGGGAAACTAAAGTATCCAAACAAATGACTTATGCTGAATTGAATAAGTCGGTAGCTCGCTTAGCAAAATCTTTAAAAGATATCGGAGTAGAAGTTGGAGATAGAGTCGTATCATATATTCCTAACCTAATTGAAACACCCATAGCAATGCTCGCAACTACAGCAATTGGAGCAACTTGGGCTTCATGTGGGGCCGAACTTCAAGCAAGCGCAGTAATTGACAGATTTGGTCAAATAAAACCTAAAGTGCTTTTTACAGTTGATGGTTATTTTTACCGAGATAAAGTCCTCAATATTAGTGCTAACGCTAAAGCGGTAGTTGAAGCCATATCATCGATAGAAAAGGTTATTGTTGTTTCGTACGTCTCTGATGGTAAGCCTGACATTAGTAATATCCCTAAAGCTGTCCACTGGGATGATTTTATATCTAAAGATGAGGATCCTAATCTTGAATTTGAGCAATTACCATTTGATCATCCTTTATATGTAATGTTCTCCTCAGGAACAACAGGAAAGCCAAAATGCATGGTTCAGAGTGCAGGTGGTGTACTTATCAATCATTTAAAAGAACTTATTCTCTCTACTGACTGTAAAAGAAGCGATGTAATCAATTATATTACTGCTCCAAGTTGGATGATGATATAAGGTATCCTTATACCAGCCAAAATGTGGAACTGGCTTATCAGTGCCTTAGCAACGGGAGCAACTATCTTCCTTTACGACGGAAACCCCCTCTACCCAAATCCTCTTAGAATGTTTGAAATGATGGAAAAACATAAAATTTCCATATTCGGAACTAGTGCGTCCTATATCCATTATCTCATGGGAATTGACGCAAAACCTACTGAGAAATACGATTTAAGTGCGTTAAGAGAAATTTCCCAAACAGCATCCACGCTTTCCCCTGAAGGATTTGAATACGTATATAGTGAGATTAAAAAGGACCTATACTTCAATTCCATTAGCGGTGGAACCGATATAAACGGTTGTTTTGCTGGGGCCATACCGATTCTACCAGTTTATTCTGGTGAATTGCAAGGTCGTGCGTTAGCAATGAAAATTGAGTCATATACCGATAAAGGAGAATCCATTGAAGACGAACAAGCCGAACTTGTATGTGACGCGCCAGCACCTTCGATGCCTACCCATTTCTGGGGTGATGATGATAACATGACGAAATATAAGGCTGCCTATTTTAATTACTATAAAGATGTAGGTAAGAATGTTTGGAGACATGGCGATTACATAGTTATTCATAGCGATACGGGAGGAGTTACCTTCTGGGGGCGTTCTGATGCGGTTCTTAAACCAAGCGGAGTACGAATTGGAACAGCTGAAATCTACAATGTAGTGGAGCAATTACCAGAGATAGCGGATTCGTTGGTTATTGGCCAGAAATGGGAAGGTGATATCCGAATAATAATGTTTGTACTTTTAAATGAAGGATATGAACTAACCGATGAATTACAAGCAAAAATTCGGCAAACCTTACGTGAAAAGACATCTCCAAGACATGTGCCAAAGCTTATCTATGCAGCTCCTCCAGACGGCATTCCTTATACCTTTAGCAACAAAAAAGTTGAAATAGCGGTGACTAAAATCATCCACGGGATAGAAATTGCAAATAGAGGCGCTTTAAGGAATCCTACATCTTTAGATTACTATATGGAAATGAAAGACAAGCTAAAATAACAAATTATCTTTTAATTTTAATCTTTTTTTTTTTACAATTTTTTTTACTTAGATCTTTTTTTTATTTTTCTTTATGGAAACAAAAGACAATCTTAATTTCTATTAGGGTTTAGAAAAAAAAAAAATAAGGTTCAATAACTGTAATAAAAAAGAGAATTTTACTTACTATTATTTACTACTCTAAATATTTTGTACAATTTGTGGATTTATATTTTTCTATAAAACTAGTAGTTTTTTCTTTTACTCTTGCCACCGCTTCGACCACCGCTTCGACCACCGCCACCATAACCACCACCACCATAACTACCGCCTCGATTATATGAGCCTTGTTGGGGGGGGGCTTTTTTAGTGACGACAACATTACTTGCTTGAGGACCTTTTTCGCCTTGTGTTACTTCAAATTCTACTTCATCGTTTTCATTTAGTGTTTTATGTTCATCTTCATCTCCAGTTAATGCTGAAAAATGAACAAATACATCATTTCCTTCTTCAGAATTTATAAATCCAAAGCCTTTTCGACTATTAAACCACTTTACTGTTCCTTTTACCACTTTTATTACCATATTTTTAGTTTTTTAATAAAACATAGTTCTAAGAGAACTAATTCTTATAAGACACTAAAGGAAATAAACTTTTCCGAAGCTTATATTTCAAACACCGGAAGATGGTATTCATTAAACATTTAGCAATTAGAACATTGAGATTACGGTTATAAAAGAAATTAATGGTCTGGTAGTAGCAAATCGTGATGCTTTAAGAAATCCCGATTGCTTGAATTTCTACGAAAAAATCAAAGAAGAAAATTCTTTAATTAACCAAACTTTAAAAAATAATTATGAAAAAATAAAAAATCAAGAACTCAATTCGCTTTAAAAGATAAAAGATTTTATAAAATAAAGAAATATTATAAAACTTATATTTTTAATTCAAATATAAACTAAAAGAAAATAGGAAATAATTTTGTTAATACAAGGAGGAAAAATGGGACCTCAATTGGATTATGGCAAATATTTTCCTCATTTTGAAAATTGATATTTAATTGCTCTTGCTATCACCATTCCGATTTTAATTGGTATTTCTGCCATGATTTTAATGCATAAAGGAGCTTTAACCAAAAGAAAAAAGATCGTTTTGTTATCAATTTCTGTAATTTCAAGCGGAATTATCTTTGGAGGATTTCCTAATGTTATACTATTAACGGGGTTAACCTTTTTAATTTTAGGATTAACTCTCATATTTGGTAGAATTTTTTGTGGATATGTGTGCCCTTTAGGAGCTGCCCAAGAATTAACATCAATGGTGCGGTTTAAAACAACTTTTGATCAAGAAAGAATATTAAAAAAGAAAAATTATGCCGTTACCGTGCGCTGGATTTTTTTTGGAGTTATTGCCGCACTTTTATTTATATATGGTTTAGATAACATATTATTTGTTAATCCTGCTAGTGGTTTTCTTTTTCTTTGGTTTCCGATGAATTTATTCTTTTTAATTGCTTTAATTCTGTTAATAACCGTAATCATGGTTAGTTTTTTTGTTTATCGGCCTTTTTGTCGTTATATCTGTCCATTTGGGGCGCTTGCATCTTTAGTGAGCAAGATAAGTCGATATAAAGTAAACCGAACTGAGAGTTGCACTGATTGCGGAATCTGTGAAAAAGTCTGCCCGACATTAGTTTGTTCCCGGAATAATAATAAAGGAGAATGTTATTTATGTAGTCGTTGCTTAGATTTTTGTTCTAATGAAATGTTTATTAATCCTCGAAAAATCTCTCAAATTAATCAATATCTAAATGCAATTACCTTAAATCTTGATATGGTGTCAAGAGAAAAATCTTTAGAGAAGAATGTTAAAAGCATCATACGATTATTTACACCTAATAAACATGTTCATAGATTCAACGACTTGATGAATGCTCTAGAAGATAGAAAAAAATTTCCTGTAGAATCAATTCAAAAAATAGTCACCAGATTGAGAGAAATATTTCCAGATGAAATAAATGGAATTGTCCGAACAAAATATAAGAAATGGATAAGACAAAACGAATCGAGATGGAAAGAATATATTGATCCTTATCTTCAAGATAAAATAATTTACGGATGGAAATAGTAGCAACTATATCGAAAGCAAACTCGGGAACATGCTGCATTTCGCCCGCGAAAGGCAGAAATATCCTTTCGATGCCCTCGGTTGCTATATTTTCTTATAGGTGCCTATTAATTAATTTTGAAATTTGTATATTTTCTTTTTAGATTTATATATAAAAAAGATATATTTTTAATAGCTTTACTACCTTAAATTAATTAAAAAAATGTACTAAAATAAATTAAAAATGGTGAAAAAGAAGCTTGGGTAAAAAATTCAAGAGTATAGATTTAAAAGAACATCAATCTTATCGTTATTCGATTTTTGGAATAATTTATTTTCACCAAGGGTTCATTGAGGTTTTTATGTCTATTTACATGTCATTATATCTCATGAGTTTTGGTGTAAGTATTCTATTTATTGGGTTAACTCTTGCAATCGGTAATTTTCCTTGGATAATAAAAATTTTTTATGGAATCCTATCTGATCGTAGAAGTATTGGGAGCTGGGGGCGAAGGATTCCCTACATGTTAATAGGGAGTATCGTTGCTGCCGTTCTTTTCTTCATGCTGATTCCCGTAAACCCACTTACGGACTGGATAATATTCGTCTCTATTATAGCCATAGCCAATTTCTTCAATGCTATTTCTGATACTGCTACTGATGGGTTAGTTGTAGATATAACTTCTCTTGAAAAGCGAGGAAGTGCGCAAAGCGTGTGTTGGGGTAGTAAATTTGTAGGTTATTTGATTGCTTCTATTTTAATTGGATTCATGGTAGAACTTTTTAGTTGGAGCCTTTATTTCATTTTTATGGGCTTTTTCTTACTTATTCCAATTCCCATGTTACTTCTATCGCGAGAACCTCCTTATGAAATTACAAAAAAATTTCCTTGGAAAGATTTAAAGGACACATTTAAGAAGAGGTTAGTTTGGATTGTTATAATCATGTTTATTTTAACTGGAATTGGATTATATATCGTTTTATCAATGTTACCTCTATTTCTTTCAATAGAACTTCAATTACCCATAAGTTTAGTGGGAATTATAATGGCAGTGGGGAGTGCTGGTTTTATGATAGGATGTTTAATTTCAGGATTTTTTTTAGAAAAATTCTCGCGGAGAGTAAATATAGCAATTTCGGTAATCTTTCTTTCTATTATACTTTTTCTCGTCTCTCTGGTTCAAGATCCTTTAATAGCATTAATTATTGTTGCATTCGCTGGTCTTGCATGGGGGGTTTTACAAATAACTGAAATGATGTTATCAATGGATTTATCTAAGAAATCGATTGCTGCTACAATTTTTTCTGTTTACATGAGCATTATAAATATCGGAGCCATGCTTGGACCAATTGTAGGAGCATTTCTTGTAGAGCTTTATAGTTTCCGTCTCACTTTTATTATCGCCGGCTTTATAGTAATATCTAATCTCATTTTTATAATATTCATAAAAGATATAGATAAATTATTCAAAGAAAAGAATGAAACGCTTGATAAATAAAGTTACCGACTTATAATACTTAAACCAAATAATATTTTATTTTATTTTATAATCTGCTCAAAAAGCAACGTACTTTCTTAAATTTAGATTCTATTTTTACCTTCTTTACTTCATCTGTTTTATTTCTTTATAGCAATTTAAAAAGTTCTGTGATGCTATCAAATCTCGAATATGAAAATTTAAAAAGGCTAAAAACGCAAGATATGAGGCTGATGACTTTCTTAAGGTCTTTTTTTTATTCCGAAATTTCCAGAAGATCTATAAAGGTTCTAAATAGTTTTAAATAGAAATTCCACTTATTATTCCTATAATTTGTTACATAATTCGATCTAATCGTTTTCGAACAGTTTGAGCTAAAAACCCTACATCATCGGCAATATCCGTTATTGGTTTCCTTGCGTCTCGATCTAAAGATTTTAGAATTTTATAATCAATACTTGTAAGAGGTTCTGGGGTTGTTATGTATGATATATTTATAATTCCAATCGTCTGTTCACTCATATGAGCCGCTTTTGAAACGTAAACACTAAATTCTTGAAGCTCCGATATATCTCTTAAATAAGCAGTGATATAAAGAAATTTACCACCAGTTATACCAATAAATCTGATACTCTCATGTTGCCCAAGCTCTTTACTAACTGTGTCCATTGATTTTGTATTAGAAGTACCAGTAATTAAAACCCATAAACTTTTTAACGCAATTATGCTTGGTCTAGCAATGAAGGCATTTATTGTACTATCATCTACCAGATTCTTGATTCTTTTATGTATCGCACTTACAGACATATTGGTTATTTCAGCTAATTCTCTATATGTCAAGCGAGAGTCTTCCATCAGTTTTCTAACAATAACTAAATCAATTTCATCTATATATTTTGCACAGAAATTAAATGACAAATTATTAAAAAAGTTTGATTTCAAAGCTAATTTTTTATAAGAATTAAATTTTTTTTTTATTATTTCCTGGTTTTTTTTCAGATCTTGTGAAAATTAAAACAATCAAACATCATTCGTACTTTCCCAATATTCTTATCAATAAAAAATTGAATTATCATCTGAATTAGTCATTTTAAAAGAAAAAAAAAAGATAAGGTTCGATAACAATCGTAAATGTACTTTTACTAAATATTATTTACTTATCATTAATTATTTTGTATATATTTTTCATGTTCCATTAAGTTAATAGCGAAAATCACTTCTACCTTGACGATAAGGATTTTCTGATTCAGGAGCTTTTTCAGTGACAACAACATTGCTTGCTTGTGGACCCTTTTGCCCATCAACAACGTCAAATTCTACTTTATCGTTTTCATTAAGAGTTTTATATTCATCATCTGTTCCACCTAATGCAGAATAATGAACAAAAACATCTGTTCCTTCTTCAGAATTTATAAATCCATAGCCCTTTCGACTATTAAACCATTTTACAGTTCCTTGCATATAAATTACTTCTTCATTTCTTAATATCTTCAATTAAAACATTTTATACAACTTTTCTTTTCAACATCTCTTAATTCATGAAGATGTGTTCCAAAAAAAGTTATATAATATCTTAACATGAAGATAATTACAATAAACATCCAAATAAAATAAGCCTTATGTTTTTATATAAGAAATGTCTTGATTTTTAATGGTTTTCTTTATAAATTGAATTTGTTATTGGTGTAGAAACTCCCAGAGTTTTTCCCATTCTAATTATTGTTCCACCAAATAGATCTCCTTCGTTTATCTTTCCTTTTTCTACATCTCTTGCATAAGATGGTTTAACCTCAGGATAATCTTTACAGAATTCAATTATAGTTTCTATTATATTATCAGCGAGTTTAATACCCTTTCTCTCAGCAATTAATACTATTTCTTGCATTATTTTTTTTAACATATCAAGGGAGTTATTATCATATATGACTCCGCCCATAGTTTGACCCGTATGCGCTGTCACTAAAGCAAATGACGCTACAAGAATATATTTCTCCCAAATTGCAGGATACGGGTCATCTCGCCAATTAAAAATAATTTCCATTTCTTTAAAAAAATCGATTAAGATTTGAGGATTAAAATTAAGATACTTGGGGTCAAATCCACAATTAAAGAAACCAGGATTTCCACTTTGTATTACTAACCCTGGTTTTTCGACGTGGGATCCAATGTATACGCACGCTGGAAGCACGATGCTCTTTTTTAGATTCTTCCTAATTCTTTCATGGATATCAATACCATTCATTAAGGGAATAATAACCGTATTATTTGCTAATTTTTCTTTAATTGCTCTTATTAAATCGTCTAAATCATAGCTTTTCACGCAAATAAAACATAAATCTGGAACTGGAAATTTATTAATATCTTCTGACGCTAAATTCGGTTTACATGTTAATTCTTCTCCATTTGACATTTGAAGTTTCAAACCATTTTTTTTAATTTCTTCTAAATGTGTTCCACGAGCTAAAAAGTATATTTTATATTTTTTTTCACCTAATTGGGCTATCTTATTCGCAATTCTACCACCAAAATATCCGCCAACTCCGCCTACACCACAGATCCAAATGTTTTTTATCTCCATTTTATCAAGCATCAACACCAAATTCTTTTGCTAAAAACGATAAATCTCTCCATTTATACTCTTTTATGTTTTTATATAGAATTATATTTATTTCTCTAAGAACTTTTTGTTCACTTTTCTTATACATCTTAATTTACAAAATCTTTTAATAATAATGTGGTTTCAGTTTGATTTAATTATTTTAGAAAATCTAAAAATACTTTAAAGATAGGAAACGATTATAATTAATTTGGCTAAAATCAAGCTTGATGTAAGCGACACATTCTCAGAAGATGTATTAATTGAAGCGAAAGCAGAAATCGAGCATGATGCTACTAATAAATTAGGAAATATTAATGTTCCTGTACTAATGATTTGCGGAGATAAAGATTATTATTTTCCTAAGGAATATGTTCAAGAGATGGCAGATTTAATCCCCAATTGTAAATTGATTTTTTATTCCGGCAAGGGACACAGCATCATGAGGGATAAGAGATTCGGGTTAGATATATTTGACTTCATTAATCAATAATACGATTAAATGTGCGTTGATACTTATACGAGATTATCAACATGTTTCTGTAAGCAAGTGACTAAACATTTCATGGCATCAATCATGCTATATTGGATCTCGTCCCATTTTTTTTCATTTTTAAGACCTCCATTATCAAATCGATATCTTATGCTTTGATAATTTCTGGTTTCATCATAGTTCCAATCTAATTCGTCTGATAAATGCCACGATATATCGGCAAACTCTTTTTTAATTTCATCTTTTTTCTTTTCAAGCTCTTTAAATCTTTTACGATTTATTAATCCGTCCTGATGGTCAAAATATAACTCAATTGCGCTCCAATCGTCCTTAATAATATATGTATAGTCTAATCCCTTTTTTCCGGCTGATTTAGAAATCCAAGGCTTATTAAGAATTTTAATGTCGGAGTGTATAGAAAAATTGCTATTAATTTTATTAATTAATTTTTCCCAAAATTTTATTCTTTTTTGTTCGCTATAATTTAAAGTTCCATTAAACTCCATTTTTTTTTTTATTTTTTCTTCTGATGGACCACAAACTAAAATAAATTTTGGTATTGGTCGAAAGTTTTTAACTTTCACTACTTCAATTTTAATTAGATAAAAAAATACTCCATCGGGGGTATTTTCATTTAACCAATTAATGGCTTCTTCGTGTTCAGGAAGAACCTCTTCGCATATCCAAATAGCCAATTTCGCATTGTAATACGCAAGACACGAGAGAATGTTTCCTAAATATTCATGACCAGATTTATTATATTGGTTTTGAATTATTACGTTATTTCCTGCTTCATCTTTTGCTAAAATGTCAATATCAATGTTAAAGCTCCTTGTTTCTTTTCTATTTGTAATAGGTTTGAGTGATAAATTTAAAGCATCATTTAAAGCTTCAATATGGCTCTCAAGCCAAGGAGTGAAGTGTATATCTTTTTTTTCCCATATTTCCCGTATCGGAATTTTTTCATATTTAATGTCTTCCTCACTTGTTTCGTTTTCTTTCTCAATTTCACTAAATTGAGGGCTTCTTTCAGTAATTATTTTATATACTTCTTCTGCTTCAACGAATCTATGAATTAATTGTAACGCTAACATTTTAAAAGCGTCATTTATGTTTTCACCAGTCTTAGCTGAAGTTTCTATATAAGATACCCCAAAATCCTTCGCTATTGTCATTCCTTCTGCTGTAGAAACTACTCTTGAATCTTCTAAATCAATTTTATTGCCTACAAGAATTAAAAAAATATCAGGTGGCGCCATTTTCATGATTTCATCGTGCCAATTTTTTAGGTTTTCAAAAGTATCTCGATTCGTCAAATCAAAAACTAAGACTGCTGCTGCCGAATTTGCTAAATAAGTTGACCTCATTCTTCTGAATTGTGGTTGGCCCGCTAAATCCCATATTACAAAGCGAACTGAGGAATTTAAACCCTCAAATATACATTCTTTTTTAATTATAGATGTACCTATTGTTGCTTTATAATCTGCTTGAAAAATATCCTCAACAAAACGATGAACCATGCTTGTCTTTCCAACATTTCCATCGCCACAGAGGATTAACTTGTAGATATAATCTGAAGAAGGAATACTTATTTTCTGAAGTGTGAAAATTTTCCGTTCTATATTTTGAATATTTCTATCAATAATGATTTTAGGGATAACGGGACTTACGGAACGCCCATCAAAAATTCTGGCAATTTTTTCAGCCGCTAAATAAGCATATGCAAAATAAGGATCAACCATGGATAAAGCATCTAAAACCGTTACAAAGACCAATTCTGGACCTGCTTCACAAAAAATGAATCTGTATTGGTCGGTATCAAAAGTTCCTGCTCCAAAAGTTCCTAAATCAAAATCTTTCGTGATTTTTTTGAGGACTAATTCTACCAACGCACTAAAAGCACCTATAAATTTTTCTTCTTCTGCTTTATCTGAAGACTTTGTTAATATCTCAATTAATAATCCTTCTCTATCTACAATAAGAGCTGCGATTAAATCTTCTCCAATTTCTTTGGTATACCATTGAAGCAATGCATTAATTTTTTTTTTATCTATATACATGACTTCACACGCTTTACGATTTATTAATTTCCATTTTACTCTAATAACATGAAGGACTTTATAACCATGAGAGATCCATCAAATGGTCAAATAGAAATTCTCTCAATTAATAATTACTCGGAATTTTTTTAGTATGATGACAAAATATTCTTTTTTAATAACATAATATCGTCATCCTTTTATCAATCTTTCTTCAACAAAAAGAAATTCATATCCTTTTTTTTGAATATTTCGAAATTTTTGATATAAGCGTCATGAATTCAAGCGGATCTCCAAATATAGGTACTTTTCTCTCGGCTAATTTCCTTGAAATACGAGCTCTATCGTTTGGACAATTTACTCTTTGAATAATCGGAAATATCGGCTTTTTATGCTCGTGACCAAGGGATAAGCATTCTATCATGTTAGGTTCGAAAGTATTATCTTTTTTGATGTGGAAGTCGATGTTAAAATACCAAGAGGGTAAGTCCATGATCAACGCGTCAATATTTCTGTCTGATAGCGCTAAATCTATTATTTCACGCATTATTTTACTGTGATAAATTTGAGCTGATACATCTAATGGATTCTTTGAGCTCGTTCCGAGAGTGAAAAACTTTGAATTTAGCTTTTTTTGAATTTCAGGACTAAAAGGAGGAACATTCATTCCTTGAGCGCAAATAAGGTCGACTAAAATAACTCCATAACCACCACTGATGCTAAAAACAGCGATATTTTTTAAATCAAAAAGTCCATAATAATCGATTAACCGCGCCGCGAATAATAATTGCTCTAAAGTATCCACTTCAATAAGGTTATACTGTTTAAAAATAGCTTTCCAGGTGCGATCCTCTCCCGAAATTGAGGCAGTATGAGTTTTTGCTGCAATTATACCTGTTTTAGTCTTTCCTCCTTTTAAAACTATAATTGGTTTTTTATTTTGAGCAAGAACTTTTTTTAAATCATCCCCTCTTTTTTCTTTTATACCCTCTATATAACATAAGATAATATCAGTTTCGGAATCATTACTTAAAAAGTACAATAAATCTACAAAGTCCAAGTCTGCTCCATTACCAAATGAGAAGACTTTTGAAAAATTTATTCCTAATTCTTGTGTGGCATAAATAGCAATATTACAAATTCCTCCTGATTGAGCAATGAATCCGATTTTTCCGGGCGTTGATGGAAATTTCGGACGCCAAGCTATACCTAGCTTAGGGTAATATAATCCCATCCCATTTGGTCCTAATATTCGAACTTTATCTTGAGCTCTTTTTATTAACTCTTTTTCCAATTCTAATCCTTCTTTCATCCCAGAATCTGAGAATTCTGCCGTAAATATGCTTGCTAACTTTACTCCTTTCTCAGTACAATCATTCATTACCTCCAAAATTTGAGATGGAGGGACTGCAATGAATACAAAATCAATATCGCCAGGAATATTTTTTACAGAGGTAAAAATTTTTCTTTGATCAAATCCGGGAATTTCTTTAACAGTAGGATGGATAGCGTAGAGATCACCTTTAAAATTCTCGGCATGATTTCTTAAAAAAAAGAAATCGCGTTTTTTTGAAGGGCCAATTACGGCCATCGATTTAATATTATTAATAAATGAGATATCTTTAATATTTACATCATTTTCCATTGATACGAATTCCACCATATCCTTTTAATTTAATTTTTTAAAACTGAATTTTTAATATTCAATTTTAATAAAACATTCAAATAAAGAAGTACTTTTATTGAAAATCAACACGTAATTCATAATTTTTTTCAAAATACATCAAATTTTAAGTAAATAATGACTTTTTCCCGAATAATTTAATAGATATAAATAATTAAAAGAATGGTTTTATATATTCTTATCAGTCAACCGTTATTGAAGCAAAAAAGGGAAACTTAATTTCTTTTTTTTTTAATATATCTTTTTAAGCTTAAAAATAGATATAGATTAATAATAAAAAATACTATAGTTATATTTCATGTCTATTGACGAAAATTACGCATATGAAATAACAGAAAAGTTAGCATTCCCTCGGTTAATTGGTTCCAAAGGAGAAAAAAAAGCAATTGAAATTGTAATAAATGAATTTAAAAAAGCCGGATATGAAACAATCCATCGCGAAAAATTTAAAACTTCTTTTTATAATTGGACTTTCGCGAGGTATATTTTTATTCCCTTAGGATGTATTTTGACTTTATTAGCCTTATCTTTTTTCGTGAATCATTTTATCACATTAGCTTTAGTGATTTTCGTTTTTATTATTTTTTTCAGAGTGCTTAGCGTATCCATGAGTAACGAAATTAAATTGATGAAAAATGAGAATAAAAATCATGATACTGAAAATATTTTTGTTGATTTAAAAAGTAAAAATTCTAAAGCTAAAATCGTTTTCCTTGCGCATTGGGATAGTAAAAGTCAGACTTTCCCTGGAAATATAAGAATTTTGGTTTTTATAGTTTCTATTTTTGGTTTTTTGATAATGTTAGTCTTATATTTCATTCTTAGCGTGATTAGAATTTTTATTTTCTTTGATATACCTCTAATGAATAATGTGTTATTATATACTTGTATAGGTATTGGTATAATAGGTGCACTTAATTGGTTTAATAAAACCGGAAATAAATCACCAGGCGCATCTGATAATGCGGCAAGTGTTGGAACAGTAATTGAACTAGCACGATACTTTAAAAAAAATCCTATAGATAATATTGATTTTATTTTTTTATCTACAAGCAGTGAAGAATTAAATTTAGGAGGCGCTAAAGATTTTATAAAAAGACACGAATCCGAATTTGATAAAAAATCAACTTATTTTATCAATTTTGATTTGATTGGAAGCCGGGGTTTTATTAGATTAGTAACAAGTTATGGGATCCCTCTTAAAAAATCTTCGAAAAAACTAAATGATTTATTTATAAAAAGCTCAAAAGAGTTAAATATTGACTGTAGATCGATTAATTTATATACTGGGGCGTGGTCAGACTACATGCCAATAGTAAAAGAAGGATTTGAAGCGTGTTGGCTCGGGTCTCAAGGTGTGTTAAAATACATTCATACTTCAAAAGATAAAATGAATTTAGTTTCTAAAGAAGGACTTAAAAAAGGACTTATATTAAGCGTGGATGTTGTAGAGAAATTAAACAAAGAATTAAATTAATTTCTATTTAAATATTAATCAAGCCCTAAAAAAGCCTTGATATTTTTGTCAAAAATTATATTATCATTAAAATAAAATGTAATACAAATCTATTAAAAAATAATTAAATAAATACAAATTTAT
>JAUWRB010000156.1 GCA_030610785.1 Promethearchaeota archaeon
GAGATCTAAATTCGTTAAAAAAATTACATCTCCTCCATGTTTGAAAACATGGATTAAAAATCTTTCTTTATAATTTGGAATATTATGTGCTGGTTGAATTCTCTCTATTAAATTATATATATCATTTCTTAATGAGTTTAAATTTGTATGGTCTAAATTATGGCATGTAATGGGATGAAAATCTGGTAAAAAAATGCAAATAATATTTGGATAATCCAACATTAGAAAATTTCTAAATATTATTTCATCACTTAGAAGTATTGACTTTGGGCCTAAATTTATTACTTCAAAATGGATGTTTGGAAAGCAAAACTTATATTTTTTAATTATTCTCTCAAGTAAAAATGTCTTTTCAGGTTCTCCCTCGACTAATATTCTTATTGTTTTTCTGGTGATAGCCATAAAATAATTCACCGTTTTAAAGAGAATCTGATAGATGTGTTGATACTACGATATTCTTTTCAATGTCTTTTAAGGCTTTTATGGTTTCGGTTAATGATTTTTCATTTGATAATTGCCTAACTTCCGTGGCTCCACTTTTTCTTTTAAAATAATAAATCATCTCTAATTCAAATTGTCTCAAGCTTTCAGAATCATGTGTCAAAAACATAATCTGCGTATCATCGCTAGCTGAAATTGAGAAATCAGCAATATAATTTCTAATTGCAGGATGGATACCGTTTTCTGGTTCATCAAGTATTATTAAAGTAGGCTTTTCTTTGTTGAAAAGAATGGTTAACAAATTTAATAACCTAATTATTCCATCTGAAGCTTGAGTTAATGGCTTATAAACATTCCACATTTCTTCTGAAAAAGCAATATATGCTTCCCCTCTTTCATTTGATGTTTGGATGATTAAATCCTTGAAATCAGGTAAGAGTTGGATGAGCCATTCTTTTATTTCTGCGAATATTTTTTTTTGTTGAAAGCTTAAATTAAATAATACTTTCAAGAGATTTTGAAAATCTTCTGATATAATAATTTCGTTAGAAATGCCTGATTTGGAAGTTATATTTTTCTTATTGTATTTGTTGAAATCATACATTCTAATTTTATCCCAATAATCAAAAAAATGATTTATTATTTTCAATGAATCGGCGTCTAATTTTTTGAAATGCTCTTTTCTCAGAATACTACTTGTAATGTATGCTATAGCACCACTATAATTATTTTGTTCATCAAGACCTAATCCTCTAAAATTCATAATACCATTCAGTTTTGGAAAATCACCTTCAATAATCTTCATTGAGGCATTTAAGATAATTTTATTACCTTGAGATATATTAAACTCCTCATTTGCCCAAACGGTTTCAGTGTCATATCTAGTAAAAAATTCAGCAAGATAATAATATGAATAATCTCCGATAATGACTTCAACTTCAAAGGTTAAAGGTTTATTCCTTCCTATTTTAAATGCTTCATTTAAGAAATTCATTAGATAATTATAATCGGATTTTATATTTTTTCCACTAAATAATTTCATTAATTCCCTAAAAAATATTAAAAATTCTGCAACTGATGATTTGCCAGACGAATTAGGTCCTACAAAAACATTACATTGATTTAAATGGATTTTCAATTCATCAAATACCTTATAATTCTTAAACCCGATTTCAATAATTTTTCCCGATTTCATTTTCAATACTATAATGATGAGAAAAGTATAAAAATTTTTTTATTATTTATCTGATTCTTAATTGAAATGACCTATAAAAACACACATTTACCATTTCAGGAACACCTAATTCAAGAAAGACATCTCCTAACCCAAAACTATTCTCATGATTGCTATATTTAATATTTTCTATTGAAAGTATTTATAAAAATAATCACCTCTGGCATCAAAAATATAATCTATACGATTTTCTTCGGCTAATTCTATAAATTCATCATATTCAAAATTAGTTGGAAAAGTTAAAAATTTAAGACCTAATATATCATTTTCTAATTTTCTTTGCTGAATCATCTCAAATCTACGCTCATTAATATTATTAGGATTTATAGCCAAAGTTTCGCCATTTAAAGTTCCTATTGTTTTAGGAAATCTCCATAATTCTGAAAATTTTACTTTTTTAATCAAAGTTAAATTTTTTGAGTATTATTGGAAGAAACCAATCTATTTGTAAAGATATAATAAATCAGACGAGCGCTATCATGTAAAATGAGAAAAACCTTTGTGAATTAAAAGCAAAAATGTAATAATCTAAGATTTCATGATTTTATAATTTTATCAATTTAATGCGTATTATAGGACGAAACCAATCTATTTGTAATGATATAACAAATCTAACAAGCGCTAAAATTTAAAATGAGAAAAATCTTCTTGAATTAAAAGCAAAAATGTATTATTTTTGTATTCTTATTTTATTATTATTAGTTATTTAATTTTAAGGATTAAAGGTAATATATCTAATAAAAACGAGAATGATATTATGATTCCAATTAAAACAATTGAGAGAAATTTTTCCCCTATAACCAAAGAGGGGATTATTTCCTTGAGCCAAACAAAGTAGAAATCATGAAAAACCCATTTAATGAATTTTATCACGTTTTTAATTCACAAGAATTGTTAGACATTGCGTTTAAAAGAGGCATGAAAAGTTCCGCTCAAGTTTCAAAAAACGCGCCCATTCTTGTTAAAGCAAAAAAAAAAGAATCAAAACGAATAAAAGTATCAATTGAAGAATTAATAAGTAGAATTCTTAAAATAATAAAAATGGTTCCAATAATTGACGAACTACCCGATTTTTATAGAGAATTAGCTTCAATTCTGGTTGATACTGATAAATTGAAATTAACCTTAGGGAGATTAAATGGAATTTTACCAATATTAAGTCAATTCGAAAGAATATACTTTAGTAAGTTAGGAAAAATAGAGGCTCCAAAAGATGCGGATAGATTAAGAAGAGCTGCCTTTGGGAGAATTTCTTCAATAGTAAACAAACAAAATAAAAATCTTAAATATTTAAATAGTATAAGAGGAAAACTCAGAGAAATTCCATCGATTGATTACACAATGCCGTGTGTGGTTGTAGCCGGATATCCTAACGTGGGCAAGAGCAGTATTGTAAAATTAGTCTCAACAAATAAGAAAATTCGTGTGGAAGTCTATCCTTTTACGACAAAGAAATTGATAATGGGCCATTTAGAAATTAATAGAAGGTTTGATAAAATTGTTGTACAAATTTTAGATACTCCTGGTATCTTGGATAGACCAATGTCGAAAAGAAATAGCATAGAATTACAAGCAGTCTTGGCTTTAAGAATAATTTCCGATTTGATTGTTTTCATTTTTGATCCTACGCCCGCATGTGGTTATGCTATAGATTCACAAATAGAGTTATATAAAGAGATTAAAAAAAATTTCTCCAAGGAAGGAGAAATTGAAATAATTATCATTTTTAATAAGATGGATTTGGCAAAAGAAGATGAAATTGATTATCTAAAAAAAAAATTAGCTCTTAATAATAATGATTTCTATTTAACTAACGCATTAACGGGAAAAAACTTAGATAAATTAATCTCCCAGGTAAAAAGTAGATATAATACTACTTTATAGTAGAAATCCCCTCCCTGTCCTAATGGAATAGGGAAAAAAAGCATTAAATGAATGTTATAATAAGAAATAACAAAATTTCACCCACTAAAGCTAGAAATGGATTATCCCAAGAATGTGGTGAAAATGCTTCAGCTAAAGTCATTAGAATGGGAATTGTTTTGTTTTTTATAACTAAAATAATATCAAAAAAATGGACTTTTTTAAATGTAGACCAAATTAATGAATTAATAAGAGTGAAAACCAAGAGAAGTTTCAAGAGGATTATACTAATTAATATGATGATATTTAAAATGTAAATAAGATTAATTGGATTAGTACTCGTTAATTTTTTCTAAATAAATATGAAAAATTTTTTAATTTTAGGCTTGGATATAGGTGGAGCAAACACAAAATCAGCTCTAATTAAATTTCAAAATGACGAGATTTTGAAATCATTTTCTTATATTGAATATTTTCCATTCTGGGAAAAAACATTAAATGATATTCCTGACATGCTAAGGAGGATTAATTCAAATATAATTGAGAAAAATAATATCTCTTTAGAAGAAGTCAATTTTATTTCAATTACAATTACAGCAGAACTTTCAGATGCGTTTCAAACTAAACGTGAAGGAATTTCTACGATTATAAGAGCTTTAGAAGATGTTTTTGAAAAAGATAAATTATTTTTTATTAGTAATAAGTGTGAATTTATTGATTTTAAATCCGTGAGAAGCGAACCAATTTCAATTGCGGCAGCAAATTGGGCTTCAACATCTTTATTTTTGGGAAAATTTGTTTCCCAATGTATTTTAATTGATGCCGGTTCAACAACTATAGATGCTATTCCTATTCTCAACTCTATTCCTGTTGCTAATGGTAAAGACGATATTACGAGGCTAATTAATCACGAATTAATTTACACGGGTGGTTTAAGGGCAACAATACCGTCTATTACGCATTTTGTACCTTATAAAGGACAATTAGTAAGAATTGCGTTTGAAAAGTTTGCTTTGGTATCTGATGTTCACAGAATTTTAAATAATATTTCTGAAGAAGAATACATTAACGATACAGCAGATAATCGTTCAAAAACGATTGAAAATAGTTATTCTCGACTAGCTCGCGTTATATGCATGGATTCTGAGGCAATCACCAAGAATGAATTAAATCAAATAGCAAATTATATATATAAAAAACAAATAGAAATAATATCTTCTGAAATCCAGCAATTTTACGACGCTTTAATTATTAGATTACCGGAATTTAAAAATGACCCTTTATTTGTAATTACCGGTTTATCCTCAGATTTTCTAATTAAAAAATCTTTAGAAAAGCTAGGTTTCAATAACTTTAAGAATTATGGAGAAATAACAAATGCTCCCGATCATATTAGCTCTTCTGCTTTTGCTGTTGCTGGAGCATTATACCTTCAAAAAAAAGGAGAATAATTAAAGAAGTGTCGGTTAAAACTATAATAGTAAAAATTGGAGGTAAAATCTTAGAAGATCCCGAAGATTTGAATGCCACAATCTCTCAGTTTAGACAGCTTTTATACGATAAAGAAATAATTCAAAAAATCGTAATTATCCCGGGAGGAGGTTCATACGCTAATTTTATCAGGAAATTAGATAAAAAATTAGATATATGTGGCTCTTACGCCAATTTCATTAGTAAAATAGATAAAAGATTAAATATCGGTAATGAACTAGCTCATTGGATGGGGATTTATGCCATGGAGTATAATGGTATGGAAATAAGCAAAAAATATTCAGATATTAAATGTATTAAAAATTTTGGCGAACTACAAGGACTTTTAAGAAAAAAAACCGAAAAACTATTTTCTATTTTCTTCCCTTACGATTTTCTTTTTGAGGTTGACGAATTACCTCATGGTTGGGATGTGACATCCGATGCAATCACGTTATATATCGCTCATAAATTAAATTTAAAGGAAAGTTTTTTAATAAAAAATGTGGATGGGATATACATTAAAAATCAAAATCAAATTGAAATTTGTAAAGAACTAACTATAAAAGAATATAAGACTCTAATACAAAAAGATAATTTAGCAGAAATTCAAGCGGATATTGAACCATATAAAAAATCTCAGCCAATAGATACTTATTTATTAACGCTAATAGAAAAATATAAGATGTCATGCGTAATTTTAAATGGAACCAAATCAAAATCTCGAATTTTAAACTATTTTGGCAGTTCTGAAGCAAAAGAAAGAGTTTATTCCATAATTAACCACGAATGATTATTAAATATTAATTTCCACATGAATGTAAGACTCATTTTAATTTTTTTTCAATTTAATCAATCTTTATATTTAAAATTTCAAATTGAAACAAAACAAAATTAAAAAAAAATGCCAAATTTCTTAATATCAATAAAATAAAATTAATTTTTGTGAAAATAAAATGGACCCTGAAGAAGTTAAAAAAAATGCCAAATTCCTCGTGGAAAATCTTGCGGGAGCAGAAATTCCTGGATCTGCCAAAGTTAGTGTCAGATACAAAACTTTAGTAAGTTTCGCTAAAGTATATGGAATTACAGATCCTAAATATGTTGGAGCTGAAGAAGATGGAATTGTAGCTTGCCACGCATTTGCAAACCATTTTACAGTTAAAGCCCTTTATAAATTACTTTTAGGTTTAAAATTAACGCAAGATGGAAAAGAACGCCCTTTTTTAATCAATACTGCTAAGTTACTTCATGCGGGAAACAAGTATAACTGGGAAGGATGTGTTGACGTTAAACCAGGCGATAAACTTAAGATAAGAGGTAAATGGGGCAAAGTTTGGGTAGTGGAAAAAAATATGATACTTTTCGCTGAATTATTGGTCGATGTGAAGAACCAAAATGACGAATTAGTATGTAATGTTACAACAAACGCAGCTGTTAGGCCAGGTGGCTATTAAAAAATTGGAGGTTATTAAAAAAATGGTAAAAATTTCAGATTTTAATGTTGGACAAGTTATAAAAAATGAATTTGACCAAATTAATAGGGACTTATTAAGAAGTTATGCAAAAGCCTCAGGAGATACTAATCCTATTCATACAAGCGATGCTGTTGCTGAAAGAGCCGGACTAAAGGGAATAATTGCACATGGACTATTCAGTTTTGGTTATCTCAGTAAACTCTTCGAAGATCTTCTAAACCAAGAAAAAGATGGAAAAGTCCTCGAAATAGGCGTGGAGATGCGCGGTATGGTTCGTTGTGGAGACCTCCTTATCACTGAAGCCGTAGTAACAAAAATCGAAGGCAAAAAAGTTTATTTCGATACAAAGCAAACCACTATTACAAATGTGGATATTAAAAAAGATGAAGAAATCGTAAAGCAATTTGAAGCTGGAGAGCGGGGATATATTAGTGAAAAAGATATTGCTCAAGGACTCGTAAAAACAAAAGAAGTTGATGAGGGAACTTTAACATATAGAGAAAGAGTTTCCACTCCTGGTACTGCAATTATCGAATTATACGAATAATTTTTTAAACTTAAAAATTTTTTTTATTTTTTTATAAAAATTTCTTCTCGTTAATTTTAAATCAATATTTTATTAATTAATATTAAAAGCTTTAATTTTTAATTGAAAAAGAAGAGTGATTAAATTGCATTGTCCTAATTGTGGAGCTAAGGTTAAAGACGCCAATCAAAAGTTTTGCGAAAAATGTGGTAGTGAGATATCAATTAATGTTATTTATACAGAAAAAAATACAGAAAAAAAAACAGAAAATTTGGCTACAAAACCATCTTCCTTAACACTTAAAAGAACAAGTGGATTATTTGACATTAATCGAAATTATTACATCCTAAAAGAAAAATATTGGGATTGGGGTTCCGGAGATATTCTAGACGATAAGAACCAAATAATTGGGAAAATGAAGCGAATAATTTTAAGCCTTAGGAAAAGAATTGAACTCCAAGAAGTAGATGGGACAGTTTCTGCGACTATTCATTCAAAAATCGTTACTGCCCGTCAAGCTCAAGATTTAAAAGACCCTGAAGGAATAATTATAGCAAGAATAAAGAAAAAAATATTATCGTTTTTCCGTCCCAAATTCTTTTTAGAAGATGCTAACGGAAATATATGGTACGAGGCGCAAGGAAAATTCATGGGATGGTCCTATAAAATTACAGACTTATCAACGGGGAAAATCATTGCTGAGATTGAAAAAGCCGATAGATGGCGAGATGTTTTTCTTGGAGGGTTATTTGATTTCAAAGACACATACGCGTTGAAAATTCTTGATAATGAAACTGATAGGCGCATCCTTGTCGGTTTTGTATTGTCAATCGACAATATCTTATTTGATACACACGGTATGGGTGGCATGCCATATTATAGAAGGGGATATCATCGTTATCCTTACCGTCGGCGCCATCCAGGTCGATTTCCAGGCCCCCATCACGGTTCAAGACATCCCGGTCGATTTCCCGGGCGTCATTAACTATTATTTAATAAGGTAAAATAAAGTAAAATGTACTTGTTATAAAAAAAACATTTCAATTAGTAAGTTTTTTTTTGTTTTTTTTTTTTTCTTTTTTCTTTCGAAGATTTATATATGTTGAATTTTACAAGAATATTATAGAATTAAAAGAGCGTTTTAAACAAAATTAAAATTTACTTGTTATAAAAAAAACATTTCAATTATTAAGTTTTTTTTTTTTTTTTTTTTTTTTCTTTTTTCTTTCGAAGATTTATATATGTTGAATTTTACAAGAATATTATAGAATTAAAAGAGCGTTTT
>JAUWRB010000182.1 GCA_030610785.1 Promethearchaeota archaeon
ATAAATTTAATTTCAGAATCATTAATTTGTAATAGGTCTTTCATATGAAATATTGCGTTTTTTAAAAAATCGTAAGTTTCCAGATGAGTTACATTTCCAATATGTTGCGTTGGAAATATTCGATTCCTCCTTAAAACAGCACCAGTATTGGCTAATTCAGGACCTGTTGCTAATGCCCCTGGTATCTCAACCTTAAAAGGAAGAGGCAAATATTCCGGCACATGCCCTCTTGATCGTCTAATTAATTTTATTTTATCATCATGAATCCGTAATACACTATCATCAGCCCTTTGATGTATTGTCCTATCATGAAGTAGGAAAAAATCAGCCAAATGTTCTAATTGATCAAAGATTTCATCATTTTCAATTCCCATGGGAATGTTCGATTTATTTCCGCTTGTATAGATTAAAGGTTTTTCTCCAATAAAATCAAATAGTAAATGATGGATGCCAGAATAAGGAAGCATTACACCAACATTGTTTAACCCTGGAGCAATCCAATTACTAATGTTAGACTCTTGAAAATTTTCTTTTTTTTCTAAAAGAAGGATTGGTCTTCGAAAGGATGTTAGTAAATCTCTTTCTAATTTAGATATTTTTAACTGATTTTCGATAATTTTTAGATTTGGGACCATTAAAGCAAATGGTTTATATTTTCTTTTTCCTTTTCTTTCACGTAATTTCTGAACCACATCATCGTTGTCTGCTAAACAGACTAAATGGACACCACCTATCCCTTTAACTGCGGCAATCTTTCCATCGTTTATTTTTTTCGCAGTTTCATTCAAGATTTCTTTAATATCTCTTTTTTCAATAATATTTCTTGACTTATTATAGAGTTTATAATTAGGACCACATTTTAAGCAGGCAAATGTTTGAGCATGGAATCTTCTATTATCAAAATCTTTATATTCTTGCAAGCAGGATTCACAAAAAGGAAATTCAATCATCGTAGTTCGCTCGCGATCGTATGGTAATTCTTTCACGGTCGTAAATCTAGGACCACAAACCGCACATGCTATAAAAGGATACGTGTAATATTTTTTTGAATTTGGATTACGCATTTCCATTAAACAATCGTTGCAAATAGCAATATCTGGGGGTAATGTTAAGCTAATTCCTCTACCTTGTTCACTTTTTTTAATCTCAAGTCTTTCAATTATTTCTGAAGAAGTAATTTCATGGATGTCTATATTTTCAATAAAAGAAATTCTGGGCTTTTTTATTTTAAATTCTTTAATAAATTTATTAATATCATTCGAGTTTCCTTGAAGGACTAAACGAACTCCCGCATTTCCACGATTTAGAATGCGTCCTTTCAGCTCTAAACTTCTTGCCAAATTGAATAGGAAAGGTCGAAACCCAACGCCTTGAACGATGCCAGTGATATCAATTTTTACGGTCTTTACATGCATTCACTAAAAATAAGGGTATAAAATTATATAAATAAAATGAATTTTCTTAGAAAAAATCGACTAATTCTTTACTATTCTTTAAATTGGAGATATCGTATAATCTGCAAATTTGAACAACTTTTTGTAAAAAAAAAGGGTTTTTCAATCAAAATTAATTAAAATCAATTTAATTATCATTCGTCTTCAAATTGTTTTTTTAAATAATCTAATATTTGTTTATTCGCATTTTCCATATCCACTTTAGTTGCCATGTTATCAAGCACATTATCAACAGTTTCTCTAATAATAACCATACTATCTTCCATATCATTTCTATGTTTTCTTGCTGCTTCAAATCGCTTATCCATTTGTTCTTGCATTGCTACAAATCGCTTATCCATCGCCTCAAATCGTCTATTTGAAAGTTCAATTAATCGAGCGATGTCTTCTTTTGTAGCAACTACTCCTGATAAAGCTGTTATGATTGCGCCTTTTATCTCATCGTCTTCACGGATTAATTTAGGCAATAATTTCAAGAGTTCGTTTTTATTAATCATGATTATTATCCTCCAATTCTAATATATATATAAAGACCTATGTTTTTAAACATACCTTATAAAAAAAAAATCTTATAAGAAATATAAATTAGAGAAAGTTATTAAAATCAAATTGAAGACTTTTAATATTTTAATAAAAAACAAGTTTTATCATGAAATTAGCTATTAATCATGCAACGCTTCTTAAAACTCCCATTGAACCTTTTATAAAAGCAATTGCTAAAGCTGGTTTTAAAGGCGTAGAATTAAGGAGAGATGAAACCTTCCTTTACCTTAAAGATCATACCGTTGAGGATTTAAACCTTTTACTGAGAAAAAATAACTTGGAATGCATAACCTTTAACGCAATAGAGTTATTTTCTTTATGTCCCGAAAGTGAATTTCAGAGAATTGTAGATTATACTGAAAGATTAATGAATATTGGAAATCAAATTGGCTGTGAAACTATTATCGCTGTTCCAAGCTTTATAAACGACACTTCTTTAGATAATTCAAAAATAATTTCTTATACAGTTGACCGATTAAAGATCCTTGCTAAATTGGCTGAAAATTATGACTTTAAGCTTGGATTTGAACCCCTTGGTTTTCCAAATTGCTCTGTTCGAAAAATTGATTTAGCCTTAAAGATAATTGAACACGAAGATTTGCCCGAGATGGGATTAATTATTGATACTTTTCATTTTTTTTTAGGAGGTCATTCAATTGAAGATTTAGATCTAATTAATCTCAAAAATCTTTGGTTAATTCACATGAATGATTCTATAAAAAAACCAATTGAACAATTACAAGATTCTGATAGAGTTTTACCATTAGAAGGCTTTTTTGAGCTAGACGCATTTGTAAAAAAATTAAAAATTATAGGATATAACAAGTGGATTTCCATAGAGTTATTTAATGAAGAGATGTGGAAACAAGATCCAGAAATTGTAGCCCAAAAAACAATGATTTCTCTCAAGAAGTTAATTTAAAAAAAACAAAAAAATAACAGAAAATTTTGTAATTATAACAATTGAATTTTTAATTTTAATTTCATTCATTCTAATATGAATGAGAAAAAGGAGAGCCTAAAAATAATTCGTTTAGCTCACGGAGCTGGTGGTGTATTACAAGAAGAATTAATAAATTTCATTACAAAAGATATCTCGCTTAAAAATGTTAATAATGGGATTGGTATAAAAGAATTAGACGATGGTGCTACAATTCCATTAAAGGACTACGATAAAGAGGTTGTTATAAGTGCTGATGGCCATACAGTGTTTCCTTTATTTTTTCCCGGGGGAGATCTTGGCAAACTAAGTATATGTGGCACGGTTAACGATCTTTTAATGATGGGAGCAAATCCTTTAGCCTTAACTTCAATAATTATTATAGAAGAAGGTTTAAGTTTTCAAACATTAGACAAATTGATTAAATCTTTTAATGTTACTGCCCAAGAGGCGAATATTGCTATTATTGCAGGAGACACAAAAGTCATGCCTCGTGGAAGCTTAAGCGAGATAATAATGGCCACGACAGGAATCGGAATCAAAGATAAAAGTATTAATATTCAAGATAATGGATTAAAAGTAGGTGATAATATCATTATTACAGGAACAATAGGGGATCATGGAACGGCATTAATGGCTACTCGAGAAGGATTAAATATTTCTACTGATTTACAGTCTGATGTTGGTTTATTGCTTGAAATCAATGATGTAATTAAATCAGAAATAAGTCAGAATATTATACATGCCATGAAAGATCCTACGAGAGGTGGTATTGCGGGAGCATTAAACCACTGGGCGTCAAAATCTAATATTAGCATTGTAATAGAGGAAGATAAAATCCCCATAAAAAAACAGGTAAATGCAATCTGTGACATGTTAGGATTGGATCCATATAATATTGCGAGTGAAGGTAGAGCTCTCTTATCCGTAGATCCACGGCACTCAGAAAAAATTCTAAATAAGATAAAATCAACTGAAATAGGAAAAGATGCCGAAATAATCGGTAAAGTAAAGGCAGATAATCCTAAAAGAGTATTATTAAAAACGCTTGTAGGCGGAACTAGATTTATTGATATGCCCTTAGGCGAACCTATTCCAAGAATTTGTTAATTACATTTATTAAAAACTCTAAATTTTCCTTTAGTAAATATCATATTTATTAAATGATTTCACTTATTTAATATTATAACTGAAGAGTATGTATAATAATTTATTAAACATTGTAAGAAATTGATAAATTAAATGTAAATTTTTGGAATATATATTCATTAAAAAATAATGAATATAAATTCAAAACAAAAACCCAATAAAAAAATTGTACCTTTTTTTTTCTGTTTTTGTTAATTTTAGACTAAATGTATTGAACAAATACACATTTTATATTCAATCATCTATAAAAAAATATGAAATTGTCTTGAAAAATGAAAGATTTAATTGACAAGGAACTCATCTTCTAATCTAATTTTATAATAAAATTTTTAAAACTCATAAAATTTATAACAATAATTTTAAAAAAAAAAAAAAATAAATAAAAAGGAAAAAAAAATGGTTGATATAACAGAAACACTGGATTGTTTGGGCGATGTTTGTCCTTATCCAGACGTGAAAAGTAAAAGAAAAGTAAAAAAAATGAAATCAGGAGAAGTCCTTAAGATCTTGGTTGATTATCCCCTTTCTGCTGAGAGAATTCCAGAAACTATGACGTCCTTAGGTCATGAAGTACTTTCGTCAGAAAAAGAAGAAGGAGAATCGAAATGGACTATCTTGATTAAAATTAAATGAGGTAAATAAATATGGTAGATTTAATGGTATTATTATCTGGAATTTTAGTTGGAATCCTATTTGGTTTCGTTCTACAACGTGGGCGTTTTTGTATGAATTCGGCCTTTCGTGATATAATCCTGCTCAAGGAATACAAGTTAGTGAAGTCAGTAATACTTGCTTTAACAACTTGTATGATTGGTTTTGGCATAATGGGCCTTGCCGGCATTGTTTCCTATAATCCTAAAGGTTTTACTCTGTATGGGAGTATTATTGGAGGTTTGATTTTTGGAATGGGCATGGTTCTTGCCGCTGGATGTGCTAGTGGAACTACATACCGTGTAGGTGAAGGCATGATGGGCTCACTTGTTGCCCTGCTAGGATTAGGTCTTGGAGCTTATATGACGGCTGCTGGAGCTCTTTCAGGAGCTAAAGCCGCTCTACAATCTGTGCCAATTACTAATGCTGATGGAACATCACTTTCGGTCTTTGGAGATCTTACTTCGATTTTTGGACTTATCATCGGTGCCGTTGGATTTGCATTAGCTATATACTTTTGGGTATTACCGGTAATGAAAGAGAAAGGAAATGATAAATTCTTAGATTTCAGTGATTTAAAGGTAAAAATCTTTAATACAGGATGGCCTTGGTATACTGTTGGAATAATTATCGGGATCGTGAATATCATTGCATGGCCTTTATCAGCTGCTGCAGGTAGAAATTATCCTTTAGGAATTACTGCGGGATGGTTAGGAAACCTTAAATACTTAGTTTCGGGAGATGAGGCGAATTTAAATTGGCTTACTTGGATGGTAATCGGTGTAGTTTTAGGTGGTTTACTTGGCTCTGTAATTGGGAAGGAATTTAAGTTAAGAACCCCAAAGGATGCAAAAGTTCTACTATTACAGTTTATCGGTGGTATATTGATGGGTTTTGGAGCAGTAGTCGGAATGGGTTGTAATATCGGAAATTTACTGAGCGGTATCCCACAATTTTCAGTAGGAAGTATCGTTGTAGCAGGTGGAATTGTTTTAGGTTGCTGGATAATGGCTTATATAATGTTTATGAGGGAATAGCCTTAAAAACGGAGATGAAAAAAAAATGGCTCGATTAGGAATACTTTTTTTTGACGGACCATATCAAACGGAAGCTGCTGAAACAGTAGTAAAGTTATCAAACGCAGCATTAGATAAAGGACATGATGTACGTATATTTGCCTATATGGATGCTGTAAATGCATTTTTAGAGAAACAGAAAAAAATTGAAGGCATTTTTAATATTGAAGAAGGTTTTAGAGAGATACTCAAAAAAGGGGCAGTTGTAAGATTATGTAATTTATGTCTCTTAGTAAGAGGAACGATGAAAAATTGTTTAACTAAGGAATGCGGCGATGTAAAACGAGCAGGAACACCTGATCTAGCGAAGATTATAGAAGAAACTGATAAACTAATAGTAATTTGTAGTTAGGTGATATAAAATGTCTGAAGAGAAAAATGTAGTTATACTTTTACGGCAACCTCCACATGGAACACTCTATCCTGTCGAAGGATTAAGGATGTCTGTTGCTGTAAGTGCAGATTTTGACCCCATAACCGTTGTAATCAACGATGCTGTATTTGCTTTTATTAAAGATGTAGATAAAACAATGTACTCCATGCATATAGAGTTTTTAAAAAACATTGGTTTAGACATTTTTATTGATAAAAAAGCTCTTGATGAGCGTGGCCTTACGAAAAGCGATTTAATAGATTTGGTTGAAGTTAAAGAACATCATGAAATATTAAGTATGATTGCGGAATCAACCGTAACCATACCATTTTAGGAGGAATGAGAAAAATGGGAAAAAAAGTGTTGTATTTTATTTCCAGTGAAGATATTACTGGTGTAGAACTCGCAATGGAACATACTGATGAAGATGATGTAACCATTCTCTTACTTCAAAATGCTGTTTTTTTTGCTAATAAATCTAATAAAGCAGTAACACAAGCGCTTAATCAAAATAAGAAAGTCGCAGCATGCAAAGAGCACATAGAAATACGTGGGTTAACCAAATTCATTTCTGATAAGATTAAATTAGTTGCTAGTACTGATGTAATTGATTTAATTTTTGAAAATGAAACAATCATAAACATGTAAGTATCTAAATAATTTTTAAATTTATTTTTTTTTTCCTTATTATCTTATTTTGTTATTAGCACTAATTTTTTTAAGAATTATTATTTATATGTGACATTTATTCATTAATGATTACAGGCTTTAATTTATTTTTTAAACAAACTCATTTATTTATTATTTCAACTGTTCGTTAAAATTCTATAAAAATTTATAATTACTTACTTCTAAAAATCAAAAAATTAGTACTCTTCAGTGATTTAAATTTCTGAAATTCCTTTAAATATATAAATTAGTGGAGATAATTAGATGAAGCAGACCGTAAAATTTAAATTGTATCCGACAGCCTCGCAAGAACAAAAATTACGCGAAATATTTACCATTTATAATAAAGTCAAGCGAGTAGGAT
>JAUWRB010000051.1 GCA_030610785.1 Promethearchaeota archaeon
AATTAGATAATCAATAATATTTCATCATTCTACCGTAGGGACTACGGAAAGTTAAGCTTTTGGAGAGAGTGTAAGACTGGCGTTAAATCAGCAGTTCTTGATGAAGAAAGAATCCATCTGCTTTAGCTGATGGTAGTTCAAGTTAAATATCATCATTAATAGATAATTTTGAAAAATCTTTATCTATTGGTGCTTTACCGTTTCCATATATTTTATATATTCCTGTCCTTCTGGCACACTCAAAAAAACTTCGATAAATATCCTTTTGCTGGTCGTACAACGCGCAAGTTTTATAAATTATTGGATTCCACACGTGTAAATTATTATCAGTATCATACCAAAGTTTTTCATTCTTTAATACCTGAATGAAATCTTCTTCTCCAATAACTTCCTTAAGATCCTGCTTATTCAACATAATAATAAGAGGGATCTCTTTTATTAATTTACCTTTAGTAATGCTCTTTAATTCTTTTAAAGATTCGATATTATCTTCGAAAAAATTTGTTTGTGAATCGATAACCAAAATAACTCCATCTGTACCTTTAAATATTTTTTCTCTTAAAGGAAAAAACCTGTTTTGGCCTGCAACAGTAAAAATGTGATAATATAGTTGTTTTTGCTTTTTCGATTGAAAGACACCTCTATCGAAATATAAAGTAGCTCCACTCGCAGAAGCGATTTTGTTTAAATCTCCTATAGGTTCAATTGTAATTGAGTGTTCTTTAATTTTTTCTTGTTCTTTTGTCAATTTATAAAGTGTATCAATAATTGTTGTTTTTCCGGAACCTGCTATTCCCCAATAAAGGATTTTCCTATTAATTTTTTGTTCTTCTGCGAATTCTGTCATTTTTTCTAAATAACAATTTTTAGAGTAATATAATAGTTTCTATGATTATTACTTTTTATAAAAATTTTTACTAAGAACTTGAAATTATTTTTATTAGTTATTAATTATTAAATAAAAATTGTTCTATTTGTCTTTAATTAAATTGCTTCTAGATTTTAAAAATAGAAAAAAAAATTAATTAGTTCGATTTAAAAAGAATTCAACCAGTTTCTTTTGTTTTTTCACATTACTATGTACTTTTGGAGCTTTTTCTTCTAAAATTTTGCTAAAGGCTTCCCAATTTTTTCTTTTTTCCGAAGGAGTTTCATTTATAATGTTTTTAACAACCTGAAAGTCGTTAGTGGAGATTAATTCGTCGTTCACGCGGTTTGCATCATCTGACATTACAAATATATAATACTCGTTTAGTTCGAATGGATGCATCATGTTATCTGGTTTATTTCCATCGCCTGCTTTTTTACCGCGTAAGAGCTTTGTGTCGACCATTGTCGGTAGGATCATGTTAAATGTAATGTTTTCTCTCTTGTATTCTAAAACAAATTCCTTTAATAAGCCAACAACTCCATATTTAGAAGCAGTATATGCGGCAAATTGAGGCATTGCGTTAGGATAAGCAGCACTGCCAGTTATCAAGAATCGTGCTTTTTCTTTTTTATCGTCTTTTTTTAAGTAAAGATAAGCCGCTTTAAACGTATTAAACACGCCAAGAATATTGACATTTATAATTTGAGAGAATTTTTCCGAATCAAATTCGTGTGATGCCCATCGCCCAGACGCTCCCGCATTTGCGATAATTCCATTTAATAATCCTAACTCATCGTGAAACATTTTAAAGATTTCTGCCACTTCCTCGTATTTAATGATATTTGCTGTTTTTACAATAACTTTAACTCCAATTCCTAATTCTTCGATTTCTTTTTTAGTATTATTTAATTCCTCAACGGTTCTCGATGTAAGACCAATATTTGCTCCTTCTTTAGCACAGGCTATTGCCACAGCTTTTCCAATACCTCTACCTGCTCCGGTTATTACAATATTTTTTCCTTTCAATAACATGATAAGAATGTATCTATTTAGGTTAAAAAAATTTAATTAGAACTATACTATATTAATTAAGCAATATTGATTTTAAAATTTTATAAAACTAAACCTTTTTTTTTCACTAAATTTAAAATAAAAAGATTTTATTTAGATATTCAAATGAGTGTTTATAATTTAAAAAAATTAAAGGAAGAGGAATATAGAATATACCTAATTTTAATCATTTGGGTATTAGTAGGCTTCACTATATATCAATTCTCGGAAATTTGGTCGGGTTCTGTAATTTTTGATATAATTGGTGCCATTATCTTTCTACCTTTAATGGGAGTATGTATTGTTTTATTTTTAGCTGCTCTCGTTTCTAAGAAAAAAATCCACGAATTTAGTAAAAAAAGAATACTTTTTCACTTCATATTCGCCATACCTTTCATTGTCTTGCTTGTATATATAGGGGTGTATCTATATTGGCTAGCGTTAATCTATTACATCGTCATTACTGCCTTTTTTACAATGCATTATTTTTTTAAGATTGGCGTGAAATTCGAGAATAAAATTGGCGCATCACAATCGTCTTTGAGTAGGTATTTTCAATGGTATTTATTAGTTGGAGGCACTATTTGTTCCGTTGTAATTGTTATTGCTTCAGTCTTAATATTGGATTTTGGATTAAATTATACCATCGATTACTCTACCTTTAACATATATCCAATTATTGTGATTCTTATAATATTGATTATTTTTTTGTCAGTTATTGCTGGATTATTACATTTACGGGGGAGTTTGCATTCTTGGCTTGGTATATTCTTGCTTGGCGTGGCAATATATTCCGTTTATTTGACATATTCTGTCGTTTCATCAGCTCAAGTTGATTCAGGGAGTAATATTTATTCCGTTCCAATACGAATAGCACTTTACTTTATTGATTTAATAATATTATTGATTAGTTTTGATAGTCTTTTAAGCGAAAAATTCGAATTTATCTCTAGAAGATTCAAGTTTTTAGGTTCAGATACGATAATGATATGGTTAATATTTTGCACTGCCGCATATCAATTTGCTGTTGGTAATCCAACAATGGAGATTACTTTTGTTAAAAATATTGTAGTATTCGTTCTCTTCATACCGTTATTACTTTTTCTAGGCCTTTATGGGCTTTTAAATTACGGAAAAAAGAAGGAAGGAAAAATGGAACTGGAAAGCGAAATGGAAGATATTCCAGAACAATCAGATTAATTTTTTTTTTTCTTACTTATTTTGACACTTTCTATTCTTATCCATAAAATTCTTTGGAAATGCTTTATTATTAACGCTAATTATTATAAAGCACTAAATTTATATTTTTAATAGTCTTCACTTTTTAGATACTCAGATAAAAACCTTAGATTTTTTTATAATGAACAATGTTTTTCTCATGGAAAGAGAAGAGTAAAAATAAAAAACGCTAGCAAATAAAATTATGGACGAATATTCGGATTCAGATTGGAACTGGGACTTTTATGAAGGACTTGTTGAGGATGTAAACGAAAATAAGAATATAATTCAATGTATTCAATGCGGAAAGTGCGTTGGGGAATGTCCAGCAGCGAGAATATCGAATTTTAATATTAGAAAAATAATCACGAAAGTTCTTCGAGGAGATAAAAGCGTATTAAAAGAACCTGACATCTGGTATTGCTTCTTGTGCGAAAGATGCAAGCGAGTTTGTCCTAAAGAAGGCATTAATATTCCATTACTTGTCATTAATTTGAGAAACGAATCATTTAGAAAAAGTTATGGTCCTAAATACAACGATCTCACGAAATATGTTCAAATGGCAGAGAAGTTCCTAACGAATGGTACTGTTTTGTCTGAGCCATTAGACGGTGGACTACCCCCGGAAAGAATGGAAGAGTTAAATGAAATTTGTAATCACGCTAGAATAAAATATGTCTTCAAGGCAAGTCCCGAAAGTAAAAATTATGATAAAATACATCGAATAATTGAAAAAAGAAAAAAATTACAAAAAGAAAAAATAAAACGCAAATAAATAAATTCTTATTAATATGGTGTTAAATAATCTTTCATTAGATCACGAAGAAATAAGAAAAAACTATCCCGAAAATCCACTTGAATTTTTCAAGGATAAGAAATTATGCTTGTTTAAAGCTTGCTTGGAAAAATATTTTCCTGGCGTAAGATATGGGATTCAAGATTTATTAGAAGTTCTCGACTTAGATGTAATAACTTGTGCTAATCAATCTTGCTGCTCAGGAACTTTTTTTCAAAGAAATTTAATTACAAGACCACAATTCGCAGCCATCAATGAAAGAAATCTAAACGAAATTAACCACATGGCTGACATACTTTTAGTCTCTTGTAATGGTTGTTATAACTCTCTTTTAAGGGGACGAGATTTTTTAAGACAATCTAATATAAAAAAAAAAACTCAAGCTGTATTGAATAATCTAAAAAAAAATTCAAGTGGGGAGAATTATCCGGGAAAATACGAACTATTGAAAACTCCAAGATTAAGAATCATTCACGATTTAGATTTCTTACATTTAATTAAAGATGAGGTTGTTAACACCTTAAAGTTTAATTTAAAAGGTCTTAAAGTTGCAGTGCATTACGGATGCCATTATTTAAATTTGGAGCGCGATAAAAGAACCGAATACGGATTAAAGGACAGCTTTTTTAAGGATAAAACCAAATTAGAGGATTTTATTAACCTTTTTGGTGGAGTTCCCGTTGATTATCAAGAAAGAGAGAGTTGTTGTGGCTGGGGGGCTAGTCAAATCGTGCTACACGAAAAAGACGCCTTAAAAATAACATTTCAAAAACTCAAAAGCGTACAAAATGTTGGAGCCGATTTAATTTTGACACCATGTCCTACATGTTTGTATACTTTAGGGAAACCAGAACATAGAGAGAACATCTTAAAATTTTATGGGGAATTTATTGACGTTCCAGTCATACATTTAAACGAGTTAATTGCTATATTAAGAGGCTGTGAAGAGGAAAGGTGTGTAAATATAAGAAAGAAAGATCCTCGAGTTCATAAAATTTACGAAATTATAACCCTTGATTGATATAGTAAAAAGAATAACATTACTTTCAAATGAGTAATTGAAAATAATTATTAAACTCGTACATTACTTATTTTCTTCAATAGCATGACGGGGACACGAATCTATGCAAAGCAAGCAGCCAATACATTTATCTTCAATGAATTCCAATTGATTATTTTCCTCTACACCACCCATCGAAAGAGCATCCGTAGGGCATAAAGAAACGCAAGCTCCACAATCAATGCATTTTTCCAAATCAATGGTAATTCGCCCTTTTTTATTAACGATAATATTATTTTTTTTTAGCGATTCTGTTATCGTTGCTATTTCCTCTTCCGGAATGTCTAATAAGAGATTAATTCCGCTTGAACTCGTTGAAAATTTAAGAATGTTAAAAATAATATCATATTTTAAAATTTCATTAATGATCGTCGAATAATCGTTTACTTTACTTATTAATCCAAATGGTAATGTCACATTTATTATCGTCATTTTATTACATCAACTCCTCCGATGATATTATACCCACCACTTTATTGTTATCGTCAATAACGGGTAAGGCTGAAATATTGTTGATTTTCATTTTTCTTGCTGCAATCTCGATTGGGTCGTTATCCATGGTTGTAATAACTTTTTTGGTAATGATATCTTTCAATTCGTTTTTATCTTCTGCAATTGCCTTAGTAATATCAAAGCTCGTAACAATTCCTACAAGTAGTTTTTCTCGATTTGTAATTATTATATGGTTCATATTTTGTTTTATTATTTTTTCAGCGACTACTTTAATATCGCAATCCTCGTAACAAATTATTGCTTCCTTCTTTAAATCCTTAACAAATTTTAATTCGGCTGTTACTTTCATGGGTTTAAAAATCGTGTCAGTTGGTAGACGCTCAGCTGGAGGATTTAGGAAAAACATACCTTCTTGTATCCACTTTTTTAATTCATTTGCAATTTTTCGAGCGTAAAATAAAGACGATAAAGACGAACATTTAACCTTTTTTCCATTAATCTCTAAAGATCCGCTATATAATTCTTTATAATTAGTTTGTTTTAGTATTGGTTTATCCCTCCTTGGTACGCCATAATCTATAACTTCAGTTATAATATCATCGTTTTTTATCGCTGTCTTTCTTGCTAACCCTTCGTTTAATATTGGAATGGGGATTCCAACTCCACAAAACATGGAGGTACCGTATTTCTCGTAATGAACGCCTCTTAAATATTCTGGCGTCATTTGTTTTAAATCTCCTTTAAGAAATAGCGTTCCATATCTTTTAGTAGGATTATGTTGAGTACCTTCACCGATGACGTATCCAATTCCGCCTCCAAGAAATATTCTTGTACCAATTCCAATTATTTCATAATCTGGATCGTTACAAATAGGATTTAAACTACCTGCTCCAGAAAAATGACCATTTCCAAAATTAGGTAATAATTTTCCCATGTACGTGTATATAGTTTTATCAGTACTATTAACTGCACACGCGTATCTTTGATAAGCATTTCGGGGATTACATAGAATCGCTTGGTTCAAATCATCAATAGTGAATTCTGTGTCTATTTCACCTAAAGGATAACAATCTGTTGTGGAACTAACACCTCTTAATTTTATGGGCTTTCCCGAGACGAGATCTTCAATAACATGACCTCCTCCATACATGAAAGGACTTTTATCCGCTAATCTTGTAACGCCAATATAACAATCCACAGCAGCATTTCCATGGTATGCGTGTACATCGTTCAACCAAAGGTGTTCAAACTTAATTGGAGGATCCGAATGTCCAAAATTTAAAAATGCTCCGCTTGAACACATGGGTCCGAATGTTCCTGTAGTGACAACATCTATTTCCTCAGCAGCAACTTTTATCCCTTTTTCTTCCACAATTTTTATCATTTCTTCGGCAGTTACTACTACAACATCGCCATTTTTTATTTTCTCATTAATTTCTGCATATGACTTAGTCAAATTAACACCTATTTTGGTCAAATGTTTTATTCGTTTTAAAAAATATCATTTTAATATAATTAAAAATATATCATATATAAATATTTAAAATAAATAATATTCATGTGCAGCATGAAACATGCGTTAAAAATATAATTATATCTGAAAATTATAATGATAAAATTACCCGATTTAAAAGAAATAAAGAATTTAAGAAAAAAGTTAAACATTAGTCAAGAAAATTTAGGAGAAAAACTTGGTATTACTCAATCTACAATATCTCGAATAGAAAATAATTCAATGGATCCTCCATATTCCAAAGTAAAGAAAATATTTGAATTTTTAAATCGAGAGAGAATGAAGAAAGATAAAATCCAAAAAAAAGCAAAAGATATCATGACTCGAAAAATAATCTCAATAAATCCAAAATCCTCAATTAAAGAAGCCGTGAACCTAATGAACGAGAATAAGCTCTCACAACTTCCTATAATAGGAAAAGGAAAAAATATAGGCAGTATTACGGCAAAAAAAATTCAAAAATACATTACTGATAATCCTGATTTAATAAATATTGAAATAGATAACCTGAAAGAACTACCATTTCCCGAAATAAAGAAAAATTGGGATATTAAAGATATTTCCAATATACTTACAAATTATTCCGCAGTTTTAGTAAAAGAATACGATAAATATATCGGAATTATTACCGATGCAGATTTTCTTAAATTAGCTTAAATTAGTATCTAATGTATCAAGAGCCGTTGTTTCCTTATTATTTTCCTTATTATCAATGGGCTGCTCAGTACTAAAAATAGTTGCAATTATATACCCAAGAATCGCAATACTACCTCCAATAAAAACAAGAATCATTCCATTTCCAATAATCAACATTTCTAAGAGATTAAGGCTTAATATAATGCCAAAAGTATTACTTATATAATCAATAATTAATTGGAATGTTATGTATAATGCTACAAGAAATATAATTTGAGAAATGATTAACGAAATTCCTTTTCCTAACCAAGCTCTCTTAGCTTTTTTAAGCTCTTTATTACCAAATTTAACTCTAATTGCTGATATAATTAATAAAACAGCGCCGATTATTGTAATTATTCCAACGATTAAACCGGGAAGAAAAAAAGCTAATGCGTACTCTTCAGGTAACCCTATAAACGATATAAATGCTTGTAGAGACTCATCTTCGAACTTGAAAAAATAAAATTCTGATTGAATATTCACGAAAGGAGGTACAACAATATTAAGATATATTGATGAAAAAGCAAGTGAAACAAGCAATACCACGCCCGCTAGTAAAGGAAATATAACAACCCAATCTTTAGCTTCAACCATTTTATTACATCTTTTTTTTATATTTTTTTTATAAAAAAATAAATAATTAATAAAATTAAAATCTTCATATCACATTAATAATTATTAATGACTCTATTGATTAGATTTGTAATTCTTTATAAAAAATTAATGAATTATTGTGAATTTTTATTTTGAAAGAAAATCGTTTTAAGTTACTGAATTTGGAAATACAGCCAAAAGAAGTAAAGGTTAGAAGTTCATGTGATCTTTCGATTTCATTTTCTTTAGATTTTAACATTCAAAAAAACTCTTGTCTACTTTTTAGATTTCGAGGAGGTCGTAATAATAAAAATGATTGGTATTTTTTACAATCCGAAGATCCGAGAAAAAAAGGACATGTTAAATTGAATTTAAGCAATCCTGCTAAAATAATACCGATGATTATAACCGGAAAGGAACTTTCAATAAAATTTTTGGTTTGCGAACAAGAGGGAATTAAAAAAGGAACAATCTTTCAATTCAAAGTTTCCAAAACATTAGTTCAATCAATGGAGGAAAAAAATAAAAAAATAGAAATAATAATAGGTATTCCCGGTAAAAAACCGATTTATTCGGAAAATCCTCCTTGTATTGATGTTATCAATGGAGAATTCGATCACATGACAATTATATGCCCATCCATGGTAGCCGTGGACGAAAAATTTAACATTTTAACTAGAATTGAAGATGAATATAAAAACTTAGTAAAAAATTTTTCTGGAAAAATTCAGTTATTCGAATTAGCAGACTCAAATAAAAAAGTTTTTTTAGCTGAACTTGATTTTAATAAAGAAAATAAAGATAAAGGTATCATAAAAAAAGGGGGCTTTTCGTTTTTATCTCCTGGAATTTACCAAGTTGAAGGGTGCTTTAATAATTCCTATTTTAAATCCAACCCTATTCTTTGTCAAGAGAAAAAAAAAATAGAAAAAAGGCTCTATTGGGGTTTTATACACGGTCATACTATAAAAAGCGATGGAATGATAGGAGTGAATAAATATTTTAAAAATTTATTAAAGGCGGGGCTCCATTTCGGAACTTGCACAGATCACGACCATTCATGGGAAACATCTAACGAAGATTTTGAGGAAATCAAGCAAATCGTTAATAAATATCAAAAGGATAACGAATTTGTATCGTTCTTTGGTTATGAATATGGCACATGGTTTACTTTAAATGGAGATATTTGTATCTATTATTTCGATGAGAATCTTCCCATTTTTCGCTCTGATGTTAATAAATATAATTCGATAAAGAAATTAATAAAAAACTTGAAACATTTCGAGGGGAAAATATTATTAGTTGGTCATCATTCAGCTATAAGAGCTGGCTTTCGAAATTGGAATTATTTTGATAATTCAATAGAAAAATTAGTTGAAATCTACTCAACATGGGGAAATCAAGAATATTCACATGAAAAAGGAAATCCTCTTCCTCCAAGATACAAGCTTTTTGGATATGGGAAGCATGCTAAGAAAAGAGGTGCAGTATTAGAAAAGAAAGGAAGTTTTATTCAAGACGCTCTTAAACGAGGATATAAATTAGGGTTCACGGCAGGAGGTGACGATCATTATGGTTTTTATCCATCGGGCTCTATTGATCCTGATAACGGTATTTATCCCCCGGGCATAATGGCAATTTGGGCAGATAATTTAACAAAAAAATCAATATGGGACGCACTTAATAATCGCAAGTGCTACGGTACAACCGGACCTCGGGTAATAATTGAATTTTATTTGGAAAATTATTTTATGGGTGATGTTATTGATTTAAAAGAATCCTCTCAGCTTAAGAACAAAAGAAATATAAAAGTAAAAGTAATAAGCCCTATAAACCTTAAAAAGTTAGAAATTATTAGAAATAACGAAGTTTTTATAAGTGAATCAGTGAATTCAGAAAAAATAGAACTAAGATATCAAGATTCTGAATGTTTTGACAATATTGCTTTAACTTCTCAAGACAAGACTGAAAAATTTGTTTTTTATTACGTGAGAATTTTTCTTGCTAACGAAAATATGGCTTGGTCAAGCCCGATCTGGTTAACTTACCCAGTTCGCGAAAATCAGGATTAAAGATAACCATATCTTCTTTAAAATAATTTAATAGATCTCCTGGATGCCTATTTACCCATGAATAATAGAACAAGCTTTTTCTTAGAAATCAAAATAAAGATTAAAATTATCGAGAACTAAAAAAAAAAGGATTTTGAATCTTAAAAACAAATAACGATTATCTAATCTAAAAATATGGTCTTTCAGAAAAAAATGACAATGATCCTAAATCGTGCTATTAAAATATCTGTCAATGCGCTAATTTAAATGTGAGAATTTTCTTTATATTTATATAAGAATATTAATAATCACTATTTTCTAGATAAAAAAACTCTCTCGAGAAATAAAAAATGGCAACAATAAAAAAGAAAGTAATTGGATTACATCAATGTAGTAAATGTGGTAATATAATGGTCGAGAGAGTTGTTGTTATCTCCGATTCTAAGAAAAAAATCCTCGAAAAAATCTTTCAGTGCGTTGTGTGTCGACATTGGATTTCCTTAGAATGATTTTTTTTTAATTCTAATTATTTACTTAGTTTTAATTTCCCACGCATCCATTGATAAGAGTTTTACAATCCCATTTTCTGCAAAAAGGTATATCTTAATGGTTTCGATATTTTTTGGATAAATTCGACTTGTAATACACTCTCTACTATTCGCATATACTTCAATTACCGATTTATCAATAAATACATGCAATTTCAATTGTTTTTCTTCCTCTTCATAAAAAATAAATTGCCCTTTTTCTCTTCCTGCCAATAATTGCTTTTTAGAACTATTATATCCAATAATAATTTCGTCATAATTGTCAAACGAGTCAATAATTTTAAGACCAAATAATTTAGCATCAATTAACTGGAATTTAACAATTATTTCTAAACAAGTTCCATTTAGTTCCTTTAAAGAATCTTTTAAATCACTTGTTATCATGACCTCGTCTAAATGGATGTGTTTATCGCGTAATTTTTTTAATTCTGGAGCGGGTTTTATTTTTAATCTCCCTTGCTGATCTAAAGTTAAAATCCTAGGTAGAGTCAAGCATCCGTTCCATTCGCCATTCCCTCCTCCTTTAATCCACCCCCACATGATCCTGCGACCTTGACCGTCCAACATTGTATTTGGAGCATAAAAAGGGCGTCCATGGTCTAAAATTTTCCATTTTCCCGGATTAAATTTATAATTTTCGTAGGTTCCTATTGTGTAAATAACTTTTCGATGAGGGGATACAAAAAGAACGAATTTCCCTCCAAGAGAAAAAAAATTGGGACATTCCCAATTTAAACCCATTTTTCGATCTCCTCCTATTAAAAGCGGACCAATAAATTCCCAAATCAAAAGGTTTTGAGATTTGTAAAGTAAAACTATTCCACGCCTTGGTTTATATGTGTGTCCCCCTAAAATAGCGTACCACGCTTTGTTTTCTTGCCAAATGTATGGATCTCGCCAGTCTCTAACATCTAAATTACCATGCAGTTTAAGAGTCATTATGGGATTATTTGTATATTTCTCCCAGGTAATCATATCATCATGACTGACTGCTAACCACTGCTCAGCTCCGGTGGAAGTGGGTTTATTTGGACCTATACTCGTGTATATTATCGTAGGTATACCATGATTAACCACGCAACATCCAGAAAAGCAATGATTTTCTCCTTGGTTGACAGAAGGCGTTAAAGCAATGGGCAAATGCTCCCAATTTACGAGATCCTTGCTTTTAGCGTGCCCCCAATGAATATTTCCCCATTTATCACCATAAGGATTAAGTTGGTAAAACAAGTGATATTCTCCCTTATAAAAAATTGGTCCATTTGGGTCATTCATCCATTGGGCTGGTGCCTTAAAATGATATTTTGGACGATAAGGACACTGTTCCGCAATTTTTTGCGCTTTTGCAATGCTTTCAGTAGCTAATCGAATTGTTTCCATGGAAAAAAAAAAAGAGATTTTGTTTATTTATTATTTTGTTTATTGTTTTCTTTCTTAACTTCTTTTGCTAAAATTATTGGGATGAATACAAATAGCATTAAGAACGCTGATACAATGAAAATCAATGGTGGTGGTATGAAACCAGGTTGGCCATTTATTACTATAGATTCTCCAAATGTTTCAGAAAGTAATCCTCCTATTAGTGGACCGATGCTCATTCCAATCAATACGGAAAATAAGATATAATACCCGCTGAATTGACCTCTTTTATCTTCAGGATATAAATCTTTTAACCAAGTTTTGGAGGAAATATTCCACATTACTATTGCAAACAGCCAAATTGAAGCGGTAATTGTTATAAATATGAGATCTTCCGAAAAGGCGAATAAAATTAACGAGATTGATTCTAATAATATTGCTAAAAGTGCTAGTTTTTTCCTTCCTACTTTATCAACTATTTTACCTATAGGAAAAGCACCAATAATCGAAAAAAGAAATGCCACGAAAATCAATAACGATGCCACGTCTAAGGATAATTTTAGAGAATGCTCTAAGTATATTAACACGAAGGGAAAGAAGATATTAAACGCAGTAGCCCAAATACCAACACCTATTAATATCAAGAAATAATTCTTGTTATCTTTTATTTGCGCTTTATTGAAGGAGCTTTTGATGATTTCCCAATATCTAGCTTCTGCTGGTTTTAAATTCTCGGGTTTAGGAGCAAGTAAAGCTCCTGGAATTCCAAATATAGCTACTAAGCCACCTACTATATAAAAAAAAGTGTAATATCCTACACTTTCAATAATATATCCAGAAAGTCCATAAATAATAAGATAAGCAACGAGGAACATGATTTCCAAGATAGAACCTATTTTACCTCGATTTTCTAAGGTAGTTATATCAGTTACATAAGCGTTTAACGCCGCATCGTTAGCCATTGCGCCAAAAAAGGTCATTATAGAATCAAATATAATAGCAATTGTAATAGCAAGCACGACAGGTTGGAATACTCCTGAAAGCGGAAAAATCGCCGTAGTAATGGCCCAAAAGACATAGCCTATAATCATGAAAACTCTTCTTTTGCCTATACGATCGGAATAGGCGCCCATAAATATTGCCGTTAATGTTGAGACCACCGCAGTAATTGCCACCATTAATGAGATGTAAGAAGGTACTGGGGCAATTTCATTGTATATAAATAGATTAAAATACTGATTTTCAACAGCCCAAGCGAGTTGACCGGCAAAAGCTAGTAACATTATGCTTAAATTCGTTTTACGAGAAAGTTTTGTTTGTTCTGTCATATTTTTTCCCATTAAAGTTTTATAAAATTACTTTAGATGTTTCTATTAATAATATTAACCTATATTTTTTTGTTATTTGTTATTTTTTATCGTTTTTAGCAAAAGAATACCATGCCCTTTAGGCAATGGTAGTTCAACTAAGTTTAACATTCTTTAAAAATCCTTTTTTTATTAGGATATCCGTTTGACCGTGTTATTCTAATAGCTGACGGCGCTTTATCTTATCATGAAGGCAGTATTTAAGTAGAAAAAATTTCATTCCTCCCTTTAATTTATTAAAAGATAATTTAAAATTGTTTAATTATTTATATTTGGAATTTCTCATGAGCAGAACCTTTAAATAATTATTAATTATAATAATAATACTCAATTCTCAATTCTAAATGGTAAAAATAGTTATTACATGTTAAATTGGACACAATTAAGCAAAGGAATTTATTTAGTAAAGGAATCCACCTTTAGAACGAATAGAATAAATAGCCTTCTGATTGAAGACGGAAAAGAAAATAGGGTTATTTTAATTGATGCTAATTATCCTACTAGCGATATTGATGAACTTTATAATCGAATAAGCCCTCCTGCGTTAGCTTTTTTCGCCTCTCATTGCCATTTAGATCACATCGCTAACGCATATTACCATCAAAAACGAGGGACGCCTATTTTTTGTCCTATTCAAGAAGAATCGTTTATTAAATCGTTAGACGCATTGGTAGAAAATGTTGGAATTTCAAAAATTGGATTGAAGGATAAATATTTAAAGATGGTCAAAAAGTACATCAAATTCAAAGAATGTGAGCATGTTAACACTTTTAATCCAGGTCTTGAATCTTTTGAATATGACACGGTAAATATAGAAACCATTCATGTACCAGGACATTCTCCAGGGCATTCTGCGTTTCTCATTAAACCAAAACTGGAGGATCAAAATCGTAAGATATTGTTCGCTAGTGATATTGGAAGTCATCCTTATTATGGAGATATGTGCTCTAACTTGAAGCAATATAGACAATCCATTGATAAACTTGAAACATTATATTTTTCAGACGATTATATTCTTGTTCCTGCTCATGGTAATATCTATTTGAAAAAAGATGAAAATTTTTTTAATAGAATAAGAGCTAAAATAAATTCCAATGGAACAAAAGTATTAAACGCAATAAGTAAAAAGACACCAAAAACGATAAAGGAATTAGTCCTTGATAAAGTATTAAATCCAAAAAAAAAATTTGTTCCCATGATTAAGGATTTATATTTATTTTGGGACGGAGGCATGATTTTTCACCATCTAAACGAATTTATTGAACAAGATTTAGTTGAAAAAATAGAAGAAATAGATTTTTTAAACGATAAATATATAAGAAAAGAGTAGTGAAGGGATTTAACGAAACCTTCCCTTAAAATATAAAAAGGAAGAGAATTAAACTCCATATCAGAGCTTAATAGAGGGCGAAATCCAATGTTGGTTAAGTTGTCGTTTTTTTTTCCCTTCTACAATGATAAATAAAAATACTTTAACTTAAAAATTATCAAGAAAAAAGTTATTTATGTTCTGATATCATGAACAAAAGTTTTTAAAAGCCTTATTAGTTGGAATTCATTATTTAAATGTATAAAGACTAAGAGGTTTCAGATTGAAAAAGATACCAAGTTTGTTTATCCGGGATTGGGAACACGACCCTAGTCGGGTAAAACAGGAGATAAACCCATCTTGTAAGTGGGTTGTTAACGGAGAGGGTGTGCCGACTCGTAAAAGAGATGGTACTGCTTGCTTGGTTAAAAAAGGAATCTTATATAAGAGATATAACAGAAAGAGATATAAAAAGGGGTCTAAAAAGGGCCAATTTAAGCCAGAACCAAAAGGTTGGATAAAGATCCAAGAACCTGATGAAAAAACAGGGCATTGGTTCGGCTGGGTCTTGGTAGACTTTAATGAACCAACTAATAAGTGGTTTAAAATAGCATGGGAAAGTTTAGACACTATACTTGAAGACAATACTTACGAATTATATGGTCCTAAAGTTCAAGGGAACTCCGAAAAGTTAGAAAAGATTACATTTATTAAACATGGTTCTGAAGTATTAGAATTCAATGGTCGTACTTATGACGAGATTAAAGATTTTCTGAGTATAACAGAAATAGAAGGGATTTTATGGCATCATGAGGATGGACGGATGGCAAAAATTAAAAGAGTCGATTTCGGTTATAATTGGAGCTGAAAAAATTCAATTCTTTTAAAATATTTAAACAGTTTAAAAAAGAATAAATATAAAACCATGTATTAGTATTTGTAATATCGAGAAATTATAAATTTGAACTTTTAGAAGAAAAATCAAATAATAAATATGAAAAAAAATATGACAATCGACCGTTACTTAAAATCTGGACATTTATGGACCTGAGTCCGTCCTCATCTGGATGACCTGTAACAGAAGGTCATTTTATTATTTTAATTTCTGTGTCTAATGATGCTCCTTTCTTTACTCTTTGGCTGGTATTGACATA
>JAUWRB010000030.1 GCA_030610785.1 Promethearchaeota archaeon
TAAGAGAAAAAGTATCTGAACCTAATAATCCTGGAATAAATAAGTAGATCTTTAACTCCTAATAAAAAAAGACAAAAAAAAAAATTATTATTTTTTATTTATCAACGAGTTTTTTTTGTTATGAAATTTTCAAGCCCTATATTTTAAACCAACTTTAGTCTTATTTGCTTAGCCCTCGATCTTAACGTGACTTCCGTTATTTTTGCTATATCAGCCACTAGAGCCTGTGTCTTTCGAATAGAGTATTCTTTTGAGGCAATATAAACGCAAGCTGCGGCAATTCCTTTAGGGTCTTTTCCCGTTCTTTTTAATCCATTTTTTGAAGCCTCTTTTAACATTTTCATGGCTTGTTGTTGAATTTTTATGGAAAGCTCTAATTCATTTCCAAATCTAAAAATCAGCTTCTCTGCAGTAATAGGACTGTATCTAAGTCCTAATAACGGTAAAACTTCCTTTACTATCAAGGCAAGACTTTTATGGACGGTTCTTCTTGGAGTTAACGAGGCTTCACATACTTCGTCTAGTAACCTGGGAAAATCGTGAACTCGAATAGCAGCATATAAAGAACCTGATATAAATCCATTTATAGACCTTCCCATCGTTAATTTCTTTTTTGCAACAACGTTATATATTTTCCAAGCAGTCTCTGCTATGTATTCGGGAATATTTAATTTAGATGTAAGCATTTTTAATTTTGGTCTTGCTTCCCAGAAGTTTCTTTCAATGCTAGAAATTAAAGAATTTTGAATTTTAGATAATCGGGAGAATAGAGCTTGTTCTTTAGGTCCTATCGATTTACCTTTTGAATCGGTCTTTGTAATAGGAAGCATTGTTCGTGGCCCAAAATCCCTCCAACGAGGCTCAGTTCTTCTTCTATTTTGTATTTCTTCTATTGAATATGCTCTCCTTTCATTCCCTACAAAAGTTCTCTCAAAAATCATTCCGCAATTCAAGCAGACTTTATTTCCATCCCGAACCTCGATCAAACGGTTTTCACAACAATACTCTGTTGGGGGTAAGTTCTCTATATCAATATTTTTATTTTTTAAAAAATCACGATAATAAGCATTCATAGTTATTCCTTTCCAAGATATGAAATAATGAATTTAATAGTTAAATAGATGAGAAAAATGTTATAATATATAAAACTAGTTCTAAACTTCTTTTAATAGTATAATAATATCCATGTCGCATTTATAAACATTTGCCTTAAAAAAGTGTTTTTTTAGTTGAACATTTATTTGAATAAATAACCATTTAGGTTTTTTTTTAATAATTTTCAACTTAAAAACATCAATTTTGTGAACATTTTAAAAAAATTTGGAAAAAAAAAAGGTTTTTTTTTAAGGATGAATTAAATTGTATAGGAGATTTTTATGGATTTTTATGAAGTTATTAGAAAGAGAAGAAGTTTTCGAATTTATAAACCAGATATGCCAGAAGAGGAAAAAATCGAAAGAATTTTAGAAGCAGCGAGGTTAGCACCTACATGGGCAAATATGCAAGGAATGCATTATATAATCGTTAAAAAATCAGAAAATGTTAAAGCAATTTGGAAAGCAATCGGACAACGACAAAAGTTTGCTGACGCTCCTATATTTATTGTAGGCGCTATTTCAGAATCAAATTCAGGTGCTAATGTAATAAAATATTATCCTGTTGATTTTGGTATTTGTTTTGAGCATTTAATTTTAGCTGCAACGGCAGAAGGATTAGCGACTTGTTGGATTGGCTGGTTTAACGAGAAGAAGATAAAAAAAATATTAGAAATACCTGATGAATACAGAGTTTTAGGTTTGACACCATTGGGGTATTCTACTAAACCTAAAGGTGAAGTTAAAGACCGAAAACCGCTAAATGAAATAGTACATTACGATAAATTTTAATTATTTGATATTAAAAAAGGCTTTTTTTTTTTTTAACTTTTCTTAAAAATTAATTCTATTTTAAAATGTGCTACTAAAGAAAATAGAAGAAATAGAGATAATAAATTTAAACAAAAATTTACAAAAATAAGAAAAAATAATAATTACAAATAATATTGTTCTATCATGATAATAACAAGAATAAATGTTAATACGGAATCAATTGAATACGAAGAAATTACTAAAGATTCAAAATATTTCTTGTTGGGAGCAAGAGCTTTAAGTTCAAAGATTATTCACGATGAGGTTCCACCTGAGTGTAATCCGTTAGGTGAAAAAAACAAATTAATTATTGCCAGCGGTTTACTCACCGGAAGCCCTTTCCCAAGTTCAGCCCGTACATCTATAGGTGCAAAAAGCCCTTTAACGAGAGGTATAAAAGAAGCTAATGTTGGGGGGCGAGGTTCAATGATGTTAGCCCGCCATGGAATAAGAGCATTAGTCTTAGATGGAATTTCGTCTAATTTAAAATTAATAGTTATAAATCAAGATGGAATTAAATTAGAAACGGCATCTGAATACAAAGGATTTGGAAATTATAATCTTCATTCTAAATTATATGATAAATATGGAAAAAAAATAGGTATTTACTCGATTGGTCCTGCTGGAGAACATTTGATGAGAAATGCCAGCGTTGCAGCTAACGACATGGAAGGTTATCCAAGTCGCCACGCAGCTAGAGGAGGCTTAGGTTCAGTCATGGGTTCGAAAGGAATTAAAGCTGTTATTATTGTTCCAATAAAAAATTCTAAAGTTAAAATTCACGACCTAAAAGAATTTAGAGCAGTATCTAAACCTTTTGCTAAAGAATTAGCCTCATCTAAAGAGATATTTTCAATTTTCGGTACACCATTAATGATGAATGGAATGAGTGGACTTCAAGGTTTACCAACAAAAAATTTTAGAATGGGTTCATATAAAGATGTTGATAAAATTTCCGGAGAAAAACTCCACGAGCTAATAATGAAACGAGGGGGAAAGAACAGATTAGCTTGTTCTCCAACTTGCGTTATTAAATGTTCGAACCTTATTGTTGATGAAAATGGCAATCATGTAACCTCTAGTTTTGAATACGAAACAATAACTTTAAATGGTTCTAATTTAATGATTAACGATCTTGACAAATTAGCGAAAATAGATCATCTTTGTGATGATATAGGTATAGATACGATAGAATTTGGATGTACTGTTGGTGTTGCAATGGATGTGGGAAATGTAAAATGGGGAAATGCGGAAAAAGTTTTCGAAATCTTGGAAGAAATCAGAAAAAATTCCAAAATAGGAAAATTATATAGTAATGGAGTGCTACATATTGGAAAAGAATTAAACGCAAAAAGGGTCCCTCAAGTGAAGGGCCAAGGAATTTCTGCTTATGACCCAAGAGTAATGAAAGCAATGTCCGTAACTTTTGCTACATCTCCAATGGGAGCAGATCATACCGCAGGAGCAGCTATAGCTGGAAGAGTTGGTCGCCAAGGTAAAGATTATGGAGAATTAAATGAAAACAAGGGAAAATTCGAGCTTTCCTACGAATTACAAATTTATACTGCAGTATTAGATTCAATGGGTTGTTGTTACTTTATAGGACCAAGTCATGAGAACATGAAATTAATTGCATCCGCAATAAACGCCATGTACGATTTAAATTTAACTCGAGAAGATATAATAGGTATAGGAAAACAAGTTATAAGAAATGAACTTGAATTTAACGAGAAAGCTGGTATATCTCAAGAATTAAACGATGTTCCTAATTTTTTCAGAGAAGAAGCTTCTGAACCTTCGGGTTTAAAATTTACCTTTTTAAAAGACGAATTAAAAAATTTCTGGAAGAAGTTGGATGATTAATTAAATATAATTCAACAATCCTTTTTTTTTCATTATTGTCTCTGCTATAATTATTAAACAAATTCCAACAATTACCAATAATAATGGTGTAATCCCTAAAAGCCATCCAATTTGAGCTATTAAGGAACTAATTCTAAATATTAATGTCAAGATACAGTAGCTAATTCCGCCCAATGTAAAAAAAATTTTCTCTTTTTTATAAATTGAAATAGCGAAATGCCAAGATGTTATAATTAAGACGTTTGAAATCGATAGAAATATAAAAGATACGGCTATTGATTCGGATGAGCTGATAAAAGAACCCACGATAATAAAAATTGTTGAAATAATAACAAGAATAATAGAAATTATTAACGCGTTATCAACAAAGATGTCTTTCTCCAACTTCAAGAAAATGATTAAGAAAAACCACGAAATTGTAATTAAAAGAATAAATGAAAACAAAACTCCATCATTTAACACAAAAACATCAAGAATTATTGAAATGATCACCCCAAAAAGGATAAAAACCATTCCACATACACGCATTAACCCTTCTTTCTTCGCTTGAATGCTCATTTTTTAATATTTAGTTTTTATAATTTTTTTAATTAATAATTATTTATATAATTGCATCTCGTTAAAATATATTTATCAAAATTGAATATTATTTTTATTTATATTAGCCTATTTAAATCAATAATAAAAATAATCTTTTTTATCTATAATATTGTATGACGAATTGAGTCGAGTCAATTGAATAAAGATAAATCGTTAAAAGACTTAAAAGAAATAGTAGGAAAGGAATTTGTATCGAATAATGCCGAAGATCTTTTCATTTATTCCCAAGACCCTGGAGTTTCAGACCCTCAACCTGTTGATTTCGTGGTAATGCCTAAAACGGTTGAAGAAATCCAAAAAATTGTTAAATTAGCTAACGAAGAAAAAATCCCAATAACACCTATGGGCGGTGGTATGACGCTGAGTGGTTTGGCCATACCGGTAAAGGGAGGAATAGTCTTAGATATGAAAAGAATGGATGAAATTATAGAGATAAATGAATTAAGCCGCTATGCTCTAATAGAAGCGGGAGTTACTACGGGAAAATTGCAAGCATATTTAGAGGAACATTATCCGAATCTAGAAGTTTCGATCCCCGATGCTCCACCCTCAGTAACGGTGGCTGGAAACGCTTTAATTCACGGATCGGGCTTTTTATCTCAAAAACACGGAGATCATGGTTCAATGCTTAATGGTTTAGAGGTTGTTTTACCAAATGGAGAAGCATGCAAATTAGGTTCTTGTGCGCTTTCAAATTATTGGTTTACTAGAGGTCCCATACCTGATTTTATTGGATTATTCACTAGTTCTTTTGGTACCATGGGAATTGCGACAAAACTTTCAATAAAGCTTTATCCAAAGCCTAATATAAGAGATATTATTTTAGGCAGATTTGAGGATCCTAAAATGATTCCGAACCTTTTATTAAAAATAACTCATTCAGAAATAGCTGAAGATATCCTTCTCTCCATGCAAGATAAGCCAGAATGGATGAAAGGATTTTTTTTTATCATGGTTTATATCACGGGAGATTCTAAAGAGGAGTTAGACTCAAAAACAAAAATCTTAAAAAATATTTATCGTAAAGCGAAGGGGATAGATATGGAATTTCCTAGTAAAAAAATGAAGGATTTTTTTTTAGAAAAACCGATATTTTACTCAACAACAGCTGATTTTAGAAAAGGGGGAGGATTTGAATATGTTGGTGCAATGATGAGCTTGGAAAAAATTCCTGAAGCCATAGTGAGTGGTTCTAAGATTTCGAATAAATATGGAATTATTACCACAATAGGTTGCAGGGTTATTGGAAAATGCCATAATATATTATTTTTTATTTCATACCCATTTAATCGCGCAGACCCAGATGACGTGCAAAACGCAAGAAATGCTCTTGAAGAAACAAATGTAGCGATGTTAGAATTAGGAGGAATTCCATGGAAAGCTGAATTATCAGCACAAAAATTAATTCTTAAGAAAATAGATCCAAATTATAAGATGTTACTAAAAACAATCCGTAGTGCGTTAGATCCGAATGGTATCATGAATCCCGGAAATTGGGAAGTATCATGAGTAATCTCAAATGTTTTATTATTCCTATAAATTATTTTATATTACTTGTGGATAAAATAAGCAAATAGGCTTCTAATTAAAATGAAGTAAGAAAGCACGAGTCATTCTTTTTAACACAAAATAAATCAATAATTGTTCTTAAAAGGAGTAAATATTAAAAATATAAAAAGAGAATATTATTTATTCTTATCAAAATAGTAAAAATTTTTTTTATGTCATTGTAAAAATTTTTTGAATCATGGAGTTGTTTGTGTTGAATAAAAATGAAATTATTAAAAAATTATGTGATATTATTGGTAAAGAATTTGTTTCTAATAAATCTGAAGATCTTTTCATTTATTCCCAAGACCCTGGAGTTTCAGACCCACGCCCTGTTGATTTCGTGGTAATGCCTAAAACGGTTGAAGAAATCCAAAAAATTGTTAAATTAGCCAACGAGGAAAAAATCCCAATCGTACCAATGGGCGGAGGTATGACGCTGAGTGGTTTGGTGATACCAGTAAAGGGGGGAATCGTTTTAGATATGAAAAGAATGGATGAAATTATAGAAATAAACGAGTCAAGCCGCTATGCTCTTATAGAAGCTGGAGTTACTACAGGAAAATTGCAAGCATATTTAGAGGAACATCATCCGAATCTCGAGGTTTCGATCCCCGATGCTCCACCCTCTGTAACTGTGGCTGGAAACGCTTTAATTCATGGATCGGGTTTTTTATCTCAAAAACACGGTGATCATGGCTCAATGATTAATGGGTTAGAGGTTGTTTTACCAAACGGAGAAGTTTGTAAACTAGGTTCGTGTGCTCTTTCAAAATATTGGTTTACAAGAGGACCTATTCCTGATTTTATTGGTTTATTTATAAGTTCATTTGGTACACTTGGAATAGCGACAAAACTCTCAATAAAACTTTATCCAAAACCTAAAATGAGATATCTTGTTTTCGGCTTATGCAAGGATCCAAAAGTATTACCAAATCTAATTTATAACATCACGCGTACGGATTTAGCTGAGGATATACTTATTGGAATACAAGATAAGCCAGCATGGATGAAAGGATATGTAGTCATCATGGTTTATATCACGGGAGATTCTGAAGAGGAATTGGACTCAAAAACAAAACTTCTTAAAAAAATTTATCGTAAAGGTAAGGCTAGATATATGAAAGCCCCTGATAGGTATTACGATATCTTTTTAGAAAAACCCCAGTTTGCCGCAAAAGCTGCCGATTTTCGTAAAGGAGGTGGGTTCGAATATGTGGGTGCATTTATTCCTCTCGAGAAAATTCCCGAAATAATTCAAATAGGGAACGATATCTCTTTAAAACACGGAATTATACCTACAATGGGCGCAAGATTTATAAGCAAAACTCATAGCGCCATGTTCTTTATCTCTTATTCTTTTAATCGCGCAGACCCTAAGGATATTGAAAATGCAAGGCATGCACTCCACGAAACAAATAAGGAAGTATTAAATATAGGAGGAATTCCATGGAAGTCAGAATTAGAGGGTCAAAAATTAATTCTTCAGAAAATGGACCCAAATTATAAGATGTTACTAAAAACAATCCGTAGTGCGTTAGATCCGAACGGCATCATGAATCCTGGAAATTGGGAGGTGAATTAAGAATGACTTTAGAAACAGAACAAGATTGGAAAAGTATCGTACATCGATGTTTTCGATGCGGCTATTGTAAGTTTACCCATAGTTACTCTGATTTTAACTGTCCTAGCTATAAAAAATATCGATTTGAGACATATTCTACTGGTGGTAGAATGTGGTTAATATTTGGACTCATAAATGGTGATATACAATGGAGCCAGAACTTATCTAACGTTTTATATGCTTGTACAACTTGCGGTAACTGTGTAGAAAACTGTAGGTTTGAAAAATTCAATAGTTTTATCGTAGATTTTATTGAGGCAGCAAGAGCAGAGGCGGTAAAAGCAGGTTTTTGTCCTGAAAAACAAAAGCTATTGTTAGAGCGAACCATGAACTCAGAAATGTTTAATCCTTATGGAGAACAAAATTCAGATAACGCTGATTTAAAAAAGGAATATGATTTACCGGATAACGCAGAATGGGTTTATTTCATAGGATGCACATCAAATTATCGTCAAAAAAAATTGAGAGATGCTACATTAAGATTACTTAAAAAGGCAAAAATAGATTTTACTTTAATAGATGAGCATTGTTGCTGCAGTCCCATAATACGAACTGGTCAAATTACTCCCGTAAAAGATTTCATTGATTATAATATTACTCAAATTAAAAAAACTGGAGCTTCTAAAGTCATAACTTCGTGTGCTGGCTGTTATCGTACTATAAAAAAAGATTGGTTAAAATTTGGTGCCGAATACGAGTTTGAAGTACTTCATACATTGGAATTGGTTAAACAGCTTTTAGACGATGGTAAAATAAAGATTAAATCAGAATACAATAAGACAGTAACATATCACGACCCCTGTCATATTGGAAGACATGTCGGATTATATGAGGAACCAAGAGAAGTTTATAAACAAATTCCAGGCATTAATTTCGTAGAAATGAAGCGAAATAGAGAGAACGCTTGGTGTTGCGGCGCTGGAGGAGGAGTAAAGATTGGGTATCCTGATTGGGCTGTAGAGATTTCAAAAGAAAGGGTAGAAGAAGCGAAAGAAACGGGCGCTACTGTGTTATCTTCAACTTGTCCATTTTGTAGGACAAATTTAAGCGATGCTAATGAGAAACATGAGCTGGGCCTTGAAGTAATAGATTTAATAGAAATCCTAGACCAGTTAGAAATTGAAATTAATGATAGTAATTTAATCTAACAAATAATACAAAACATTTCTTTTAAATCATGGAAGCCGCCATTAGAGTTGAAAATTTAACTAAAGTTTTCCATAATAAAAAAGCTGAACCCGAAAATAGGGAAATTTGGGCTTTAGACAGCGTTTCTTTTAAAGTGGAGAAAGGTGAAATATTTGGGCTTTTAGGTCCTAACGGTGCTGGAAAAACTACTTGCATTAGAGTCATAGCAGGTATATTAAAGCCAACTTCAGGGACTGCTTATATCCAAGGAGAAAATATAAATCAATTTCAATCACATCTGCTAAGAAAGAACTTAGGATTCTTAACAGAAAATCACGGTAGCTACGAAGCTCTAACAGTTAAAGAGAATCTTGCTTTTTTCGGAAGTTTTTACGAAATCAGAAATTTAAACGATAGAATTGAGGATGTTCTAAAACAAATGGGCTTGGACGGAAGAAAAGAAATGAAGGCGGGAAAGTTATCAAAGGGACAAAAGCAACGATTGGCAATAGCAAGAACTATACTTCACGAGCCAGAAGTGCTATTCTTTGACGAGCCTACTTCGGGACTTGATCCTTCTGCTGCTTTAAAAGTAAGAAATTTAATAATAAGGCTTAAAAGAAAAAATAGAACGCTTTTCATAAATTCTCATAACTTAGAGGAAGTTCAAAAGTTATGTGATCGAGTAGCAATATTAGATCAAGGTAAGATAAAACGAATTGGAACGCCTAGTGATTTAAGTAAGGAGTTATGGGACACTCAAGAAATGACATGTACTCTAAAAACACCAGTTTCCTCGCAGATAGAAGCAAAATTAGCAAGCTTAGATTATATTAAACATTTTAGAATAGAAGATAACAAGATTTATATTCATTCCAACGATGTTAACGAGACGACACCTCCGATTATAAAAGAATTGGTTAATTTGGGTGCAGAAATATTAGAAGTAAATCGTACAAGGCATTCCTTGGAGGATATTTATCTAAAACTGATGAAAAATGAAATAGAATGGGGTAAATGATCGTGGATATTAAAAATTGCGTTAGAATCATGAAAAAGGATTGGAAAACAACGATTAAAAATAAAATGATCTTACTACCAATGATTTTACTACCGCAAATTTTTTCATTAGTACTACCACCGCTAATGTTAATTGGCGTTTTAATTGATCCAGAAGGAATTATTGCTGCTTTTGGCAATCAAGAACAATTTATTTCTTTATTTAATATTCCAGAAAGCTATAATCAATATTTAATTGGAGCTGAAATTATGACAAGAATGATGATCCTTCCGTTCTTTTTATTTATTCCAACATTTACAGCAATAATAATTGCAAGCGACAGCTTTGCGGGTGAGAAGGAAAGAAAAACGATGGAGAGCGTTGCACTGTTGCCAATAAGTAAGATGGAGTTAATTTTTGGTAAAGTTCTGACGGCATTTATCCCAGCAATGGTCATAACTTTTTTATCCTTTATATTTTTAGGTATTGAGATTAATCTGATGTTTCTAAGTCATTTAGATGGGAATATCTTGATATTTCTAGACCCTATATGGTTGTTATCAGTTTTTGTATTAACACCTACATTATCTTATGTGAACATCTTAATTACAGTAATCATTAGTTCTCGCTCAAAAGACTTTAAATCGGCTCAAAATATCAGCGGAGTATTGGTCATTCCGATAATAACTTTAATGTTCATGCAAATGTTTAATCCCGCCTTCATGTCTCCATTAATGATAATTATCTTATCTGCGGCCATAGGAGGCGTATGCTTGATTTTTATGGATTTAGCAAATAAACTATTAGATATTGAGAGGTTAATCCTTACGCTTTAATTTTTTACTTTATTTATTTATTTATTTATTTATTTTCGTGATCTTTTTGAGGAAATAATGGATAAAATTTAACTCTATTCGATAAATAGCTATACAATATCCCTACAACAACAAACATCAACATGTACATCAGTATCACGCCAACACTATAAAGAAGAAGAATAAACACGAAATCAAGTGCGAAATGTAAAGCCATTACGATTATTACCCAAATCCAGAGTGGCTTTGGCTCGCGTGTAAAAAAATTATTAATGAGAGGTTCTGATTTTTCAATATTTTTTAATTTATGCTTTAAGCCATAAAATACAAGCACCATCATTATTAGATGGAAGATTTCTGCCATGATTCGTTCGAATCCTCCAAATAGTATTGTCCACTCTAGGCCTTCTAATTGAGTAAAAACTTCACTATCTGATGTAATAAAGATTAATGAAAATAATGGAATGCTGTGAACGATAATTGCCTCAACAGACCCCCAGCCTACACCAGCCATTACAAGCTTTTCAGTAGAGGATGCTGTAAATTTTGTAAGCAATAAGAGTAATAGTACCCTAAAAGATGTCTCAAATACTCCAGCGAGCAAGGCCGCTAGAAATAAGTTATAAGGCGCCAATTCAGGTGTTATAACAATTATAATTAGAAGATAGTACCTCGCAAGAAGAGCTAACATCCAAAATAAACCTCCAAGGAGCCAAGAAAACCAAATCTTTTTCTTGAAACCATATTTCCAAATAGCGAGCCCAATGGCAGGACCAATTCCAAGACAGATTGACGCAATTCCGTAGATAACTATTAAGATAAAAGACATTGTTTACTTTGGGTATTTCCCGCCTAAATATAATTCTTTTTAAAATTTAAAGTTTTTGTCTTGTTTTTTATCTCCTCATTAAAAATCAATCAAGATTATAGTTTACATTGAGTAATTCATTTAGTTCATATTTTAAAAGAAAAATTGAAATAAATATTAGGAATACATTAAATAAATCTTTCTTAATAACTAACATTCAAAAATATAAAAGTATCTAATTAAATTCTTAACTGGATTCATTCAGAGTAAACTCGATAAGCATCAAGGCTTTAATTGTCAAGGGCAATGTTTTAATTCCCTTTAGGGCAAACCTTAGGATATTCAATGTTTAAAAAGTTCAGTTGCTCATCACTAACTTTAAGACCTTTATGGTATTTTTTCCCAATGATTTGCGCATCTACTTTCAATTTTTTCTCGATTTTAGTAGATCTGATTAAACTCAGTTCTTTATCATAACTTATTAATGGCTCTCCTGCCCAATTAAGACTAATAAAACTAAAAAGCTTTTTTTCTTTTAAAAAAATTGCCCTTAAGACAGATCTTTCTGGAAAAATATAAATTAATTCATATAATAAAGCTATCAAAAAAATGACAACTTAAAAAAATCTCATGACTGATAACATTAATTAGCCTAGAAAAATTATGGAGAAGTTATTTTCGAACAATCCCTTATTAACTTAATATATAATTTTTTTATTCTCTTTTTCATTTCTGAGATTTAATAATTTAATTATTAAATTAAACATTTTATAGGTGGTTTTAAAACGAGAATAGGGGCTCACATGAGCGTGAGTGGTGGTAAATATAAAGCGCTTGAGAGAGGTAAAGAAATAAATTGTGAAACAATTCAAGTTTTTATAAGAAATGTTAGAGGTTGGACTTCAAAACCATTAGATCAACAAGATGTTGACGATTTTTTGGCAAAAAAAGAGGAATTAAAAGCAGAAATCTGGCCAGTTATTTCTCATAATAGTTATTTAATTAATCTTGCTAGTTTGGATAAAGAAAAATTAGAAAAATCGTATAATGCGATGCTTGATGAATTAAATAAAGTTGACCAATTAAGAATAGAGTACGATAATATGCATCCTGGCGTTATTCCAATAAGCGAAAAAGATAATATTACTAAGAAAGAGGCATTAACGCAAATTGCTGGACAATTAAATAAATTAATGGAAGAAACTAAAGACTCAAAGGTAATAATTCTATTAGAAACTACTGCAGGACAAGGTAAGGGGTTAGGAAATAAATTTCATCACCTTAAAACTATAATAGATAAAATTAAAATTAAAAATAGAATTGGTACATGCTTTGATACCGCTCATTCCTTTGCTGCGGGATATGATTTTACTACAAAAAAAAAATATAACGAGATGTGGAATGAATTTGATGACATTATTGGCTTGAAATATTTAAAGGCTTTTCATTTAAATGATACTGACAAGGATTTAGGTTCTAGAGTAGATAGACACGCTCATATTGGGCAAGGGAAGATTGGAAAGATACCTTTTGGCTTTTTTATTAACGATGATAGATTTAAAGATTTGCCGGGAATTTTAGAAACGCCTAAAGGGAAAGACTTAAAAGAAGATATTGTAAATTTAAAAATACTCAAATCACTGAGAAAAAAATAAATTAATGTTTAAACAAAATCTTGATCTGCTTATAGTCTTCTTTTATAGTAATAATAATAGTTTTTTTTTTTAATAATTGCTAAATTTTGGTTCAAGGTAATATTAATACCATTTAAAAAAACTCTTGAATTAAGGGTCCACCACTTTGGTTTTTGAATTTTTAAAATCAGTTTTTTACTATTTATTGGATTAAAAGTGATTGAGAAATAATTGGGTTTTGATTCAATTGATAACAAGGGAGATTTAAAAGTAAAATCTTGATCGATAATTTTTGGTGAAATAATGATTGAATCAAATTGAGCGTCAAATCCTGCTATTTTAATAACAGATAATAAATAACACGCGTGAATATTTAAGTTCATTAATGGAAAATCGCACATGGGAGTTGCTAAATGGTAAAATGCCTCTCCCGGATTTTCAGCATGATTAGCAATATAAGCGTCAGGACCGCTCCAGATTCCATACCAGATTTGAGGGTAAGTTTCCGCTCTCTGAGTTAAAGAATTTTTTTTAAGGGAATTAAATGCTTTAACTATATCGTAATTTGAATACCCCCAAGTTAATAAGGCATTCATTGCATGCCATATTCCACCATTAACGTCCCACCCTTTTGGAAGAATGTCCAGTTTTACTTTTTGCGGGGGAAAAGAAATATATTGACCTATTTGTGACGGTTTATCGAGTTTTTCAAAAATGTGATTAATAAGATTTAATGCTTGTTCTCTTTCCAATACTTTTGCGATTAAAAGCCATGTGTGATGCTCTAAGTATATGTTTTTATCACCAATTGGATTGCCTTTACCGTCCCACCCTCTATAAAACCATTTTCCGTTCCAAGATTTTTGGACAGACTTTTTTAATTCATCAATCGTTTTTTTACACCGTTCTGCTAATTCTAGATCATGCTGTCTTAATAGAGGAATAAGTTTAGGAATTATGTATAATGCAAAAGTTGAATTAAAAGTTGATTCTCCATATTTAATAAATTTTTTGCGTTTATTAACCATTAAAGAAATTCCATCGGACCAATCTCCATCGTTAGATTTGATTAAACCATGCTCCCCAATCCCAACTTTATCAGAAAATAAATATTCAAGAGCAATATAAATCTTTTGCAAAACTGTAGAGCGTTTATTCAAAGATTTGGGATAATATTCAATTTCAATGTTTAAAAAATCAAAATCACGCGTGGTATATACATATTGCAAGATCCCCCAAATGAAAAAAAGATATAAGTCTGAAGGTTTTGAATGAACCGAACCCGTAAAAGTCTTAGCAAATCCGTATATACTATAAGGTAATGTGCCATCTGGAGACATCAACGATAGAATAAATGATAAATATTCTTTTGCTAATTGAGGATCAATAAATATTATTGCATTAAGAAAAAAGATATAATCTCTAATTGCTCCATCAAATCCATGACCGAATTGATATATTGAACCTTGAGGGAATTTGTGCTGGCTGAAATATTCGTCAAAATAACAAGCACTTCTGGTGTAATAAGAATGCCATTTAGTTTCTCGAGCTAACCAAGAATCATTCTGACAATTTAATTCTATCAGTGATTTTTCCCATTTTTTCGCATTCCATTTAAGAATTGATTTTTCTGCTTCCAGTCCTTTATATTTTTGAATTAGATTTTTAATCTTGTTTTTTTCGGAGTATCCAAAAATACAAATTATTTTTTTAGAATCTTTGGGTTTTAAGGATAATTGAATACCAACACCTAAACAAGGATTTTCTATAATATAATTAATTTTTTTATCATTATCTGAATTTAATTTCTCCCAATCGATTTTAAATTTGCCATTTTTAACTAATTTATCTTGTTCAATAAAATAATTAGATGCATTTCCATATAACATGGAAAGAAATATTGATTTTGGGTAAAAATCATGTTTTGCAGGTTCAGCTTTATCTACTGGAGGTTTTCTTTTAAATTTTGGAGTTAAAATTAAAGTTTGATTTTCAAAATCAATTTCTGCTTTATAATAAAATTTATTGTCAAACCTTTTACGAGAGCCTTCTGTATCAGTTCGAGTAATTTTTTGTATAAATTTAATAAATTTGCCCACTCCATTAAGGATCTTATTTTTTCCAAATGTTTTTCTATTATCAGCCGTTACAATAAGAGATCTTAAAATATGATGTAAAAAAATGTCCCAAAAATCAATTAATTTCATGTTTTTTGTCGATTCAGAATTATTAAATATTTCAATTTCAGAGATAAATACCGAATCATTTGAGAATGGAGCGCAAATATTATGAATAATCTTAAGCTTAAGCTGATTTATATTTATTATCTTCTGAAAATATCCCATGCCAAAAATTCGTTGAAAATTTACATTGCTTTCAATTATTTTTTTATTATACAAATCAGACCAAACTTTGTCAGAATCATCAGTTTGAATCAAAGCAATTCCTCCCCCGAATTTGTTTTTCTTCTTGCTACGATAAGTTAACCATTGAAAACCCCTACTAGAATCTAAAACCTGGATATAGCCTCCATTATGAGCTGTGGCTGTGATTCGATCGTTTCCTATTTGATGAAAATGGTCTATAGAAGATCCATGAGTTGTATTTGTTTTAGCATTAGGATCAATAAATTGATTACAGGTATAATTATACGCGGGTAAACCATAGTCATCTGTAAACCATTCACCAAAATACCCATTTCCTTTCATTAGATTTGAAATCCTCGGCAAGAATTGATGCAACTAACCATGACTAATCGATTTAAGAGTTAATTTATTCAATTGTAGCGTGTCTTTTATCGATATCTTGTTCTGTTACTCCTAAAATGTTCATTAATGTGCCCCCTATTGAATCTAAAATTGATAATGTGGAAATATCAAATAAACTCGTATAGGGTGCTAACGTCTTTTGAGTAGTTGCGACATCCTTGCTCTTTCCCTCTACTTTAATAATAATATCTGAAAGTTTACCGATCGTGCTTTCGTTATTACCCGTAAATAGAGCAATTTTTCCACCTATTTTTTTTGCCTTTTGGGCGATTGCCACCGGAGAGGTTGTTTCACCGCTTCCACTGATGATGATGACTAAGTCTTTAGCCGTATATTGATGTGTAACTGCGTCAGATACAAAACAAGAACTTATTCCTAGATGCATTAGCCTTTGCGCAAAACATCGTCCAATGAAGCCCGATCGACCGGCTCCATATACAAAAACCATTGCCTCATTATCATTTATTTGAAGTATTAAATCGATTAGCTGTAATATTTGAGCTGTATCAATTATTTCTGAATTTATTTTAACTTGATTTGCAATTTCTAGCATTGTTTCAACAAATCTTTTTTTATCCGAATTTCTTGTCATTCTAACACGATCCCTTTAATTTTTATCTTCTTTAAATTTCTCTGGATTTACACACCTTCGCCATTGATTTACGGTTTCTTTCGGACCTAAACCTATAACTAAATCGCCAATTTTAAAAATAAAATCCGGCTTAAAGCTATAAATCCATTTACTTTCTCTTTTAAGAGCAATTATGTGAAAACCCCTTTTATATTGGCTATCTTGTAGCCCAACATATGTTTTTCCTTTAAAATATGAATTTTCTGAAAGCGTCTCTCGTACAACTATTTCTGAAGTTTCCGAAATAGCTTTTTGAAGTATCCTGTGTGGTTTAAAACCCTTAATTATGTTTTCTGCTATGTTTGCTGAAGCATCAGCTATTAATTCACAAGAAAAAGCAATTCGCATTAATCCTGTAAGATCTCTAGGAGAATCTACCAAATTAGCTAAATCTAATAAGTCTTTTTCGAACGCAATATTTAATCCGTCCATTAATTCTTCCATTTCTAAGACATCTTCCGCAACCTCATAGCTGTTAAAGAATAATGCGGCTAACGAAAGTTCTATCATTGTCTCGGAAATATCTGTTATTTGAATATACATCCTTTTAAGCTCCGCCATCTTTTCCATGATTTCTGGATTATCTAGATCAAAATCAGATTTACTTTCTTGCCCATCTAATTGAAATGTAAACGGTTCTAAATCGCAACATTTTTGTTTTAAATTCGTTAATGGTCGCTTTTCCCCTTTTACAATTAAAGTATCGTTGAGTAATATTTTTTCATCTCTTTCAAAAATCCAATTATTTTCACGTCTAATTGCAATTAAATCCACACCATGTATCGATCTAAAGTGAATATCTTTCCGAAATTTTCCTATAAATTCACAACCTTTTTTTACTTTTATTTTAACTATAGGTTCAGGAACAAAATCCCATAATAATTGTGCAAATTGCGAGATATCGTTATTAATATAAATAACCCTCGCAATATCGGATAAGGCATCTGAAATTTTATCAATTGAGTATCCCATGACAACAATTGGTTCTAATTTTTTAGCTTCTTTAAATCCACCTGCTTGCGTTTGAATTATTTGCAAATTTAATAAAAAAGTTAATTCGTGGATTCGCTGTTCAATTTTATACGCCTCATCAGCTATCTCCTTACTACCGAACTTAACAGCACTATAAGCCAAATCTATCATTAAATCGATATTTTGTTTCATTTGAATTAAGATCTCTTTTAAAGAAAGAGGTCTATATTTAAATTTTTTTTTAGGCGTTGTCATATTGTATTATTCACTCATTTTTTTTATATTTTAATTCTATATAAATATTATTATAAATAGTATTAGAAAAAAGGGGGTAAGAAAGTCCGCTAAACTAGTAACTGCGGGAATTAAAAAATTATTAGGATCTTTTCCCCTTTTAAAAAGAAAAATTGACGATATAAATAAAAAAACAAACATCACACCAAAAAGTAATAAGATTGTAATTGTAATAATAAAAGTAATTAAGAAGGGAGAAATTATTTCAATTCCTGTAATTATACCTATACCGTATCCTAAAATAATCAAAAAAACTAAGCTTAATAAAATAGTAACAAGTAATCCAAGAAAATCTTTTCTTAATCTCTCAGAAGTTTGAATTTTTGGCGGAATTGTACCGATATAAAGATGCGTGGTTAATCTTGAAATTAAGATGGTTGCCATGTCTCCAATTAATGAATTCAGGGAAGGTAATATTAAAAGAATTATCGGGATCGTATATAATATTTCTACATTTATTGATAATAAAGTGCCTGAAAAAATTCCCATTAAAGAAGAAATTATAACAATAATAATTGATTCCTTGATGATTTTTTTAAAATATTCCATTCACGGCACCCCTAAAATGATTATTGTTAAATAAAAACTTATAACGGTAAAGAAATCATCCACTGCGGTCATTAAGGGGTTCACTACATTATTTGGATTATATCCGTATTTAAATGTCAAAAAATTTAATATCGTTGAAGTGGGAATTGAAATTGAAAGGGCTAAAAAAATTGAAATTATCGGTATTGCAATAAGAGTCTCAAAAGGTATGATATACACTTTTACTAACACTAAATCTAATAAAATGCTAAAAATTCCAATAATGAAAGCGGTTACTAAAGAAAGGGCAAACGTGGCTAACATGTTTTCTAACCATGATCTTTTATTAAATTCTCCAATAATTAAATCTCTCGAGGTTCTTGCAATAAAAGGTCCACTAAGGTTTCCTCTTAAAGAAAGTAATGCGGGAATAATTAGGATTAAAATTAGAAAGCTCTTAAAAGGTAAAATCAATAATATGAGAACTATTCCGGCTAAAATATCGCCCACAATGGAAACAACCTCTGAAGGGAATGATTCCTTAACAATTTTACCTTTAGAGTCTTGTTTCTCCATTTCCCATCACCAAAAAAATCAATTGAAAAAATGAATCGATTTTCTAACATTGTTCTATTGAACTTCTTAATGGTAAAA
>JAUWRB010000192.1 GCA_030610785.1 Promethearchaeota archaeon
TGAATATCTAACTTTATTAAAATATTTCCCCGAACTTGAACTGCTATTTGATAATGTTGCTCAAAAAATCGTTGAATTAGAAGAAACAAGCGCTGAAATTGAAAAATTCGTGATAGAATTAACAACACTTCGCACAAATATAATAAACATGTTGTATAATAATTCCTATTAAATTATTATTTTTTTATTTTTCTAAAAATTTTTGTAAATTTATCAATAAAGTTATTAAAATAACCTCTTATAGGATTAATTCTTATATTTTCTCTGTATGTATGAATCTTTTTTTTCTTGATTAATTAATGTAATTACGAATTATATCTTCAAGATGTAGTTATATCCAATTTATAACTTTTTCAAAATCTTTTTTTTTTTAGCTATACACAAAATATAGGAATTAATCTCTTATAGGCGTAAAAAAAAAAATATTTAAATCTTTAAACGATTTTAAAGAATTGATTTTCATTAAGTACATGAATCCAGTCAAGTAATTATATTAATATTACAAATTCTTAAGAAAAATAACTCTCTATTAATCCTAATTCTCGTAAAAATACTTTATACTTACCTAATTTTCCACCATAATTTCCGGCAGAGATTTTAATAAGACCTTCCATATCAACGATACCTTGAATTACTTTTAAAAAAGTATTTTTAATAGTCTCAATGTCTGACGCATTAAAAATAATTTCTGGAATTGATTTGACACTATTTGGCACTTTAAATTCGCCAGCAGATAACTTATCTTTTAATGTTGGGCAAAATGGATGGTTTGTTGATGGTCCAATTTCAGGAAAATTTGTCTCAGGTTTAGATCCCGCAGAACAAACGTCGAAAGTTGAACAAACATTATCAATCTCGGAAATTATTTTTACAACTTCCCTTCCAACTCTAATTCCAGAATCCACAGAATCGCAGAACAACCAGATATTCCCTCCCATGACACCTTTAGCGTACGAGAGTTCTTCTTCTATTAAAAAATCGTATCCCATCATGATTGGAATAGAAATTAACTTTCTGTTATACTTTTCAATAATGATTTCATATCCGTCTCCACAATGACCTACATTATTCATCATGTTGAATTTTGTGTCAATTTCTTTCGGATAAGCGTTGTAAACCGCTGTGGTAGGAACTACAAGAATACCCTGTCTTAGACGTTTTCCTAATTTTTCGTAGAATTTTGTTTTAGCTTTTTCTCCTTTTCCTGTTATCCATAACTGAACTATTGCTCCTAATCTGCCATCAATTGTTTCATTTTTTGTTAACCATTTTACGATACCACCTTCGGCGTCTCCAAAAACCGTGGAAGGTAACGCTGTAAATGCATTTACTGCTCTATTGAGGAATTCAGCATCTCGAGCAGTGACTTGGAGTTGTACACATAGACCTTCGAAAATTTCACAATAAGTGTCTTCTATTAATGTCATATTATCTTCACTACAAAATTCACTACAAAATTATTTATATATATCTAATTATTTATATCAAATAAAAATTAAAAATCAAATACTTATTAATAAGTAATTAAATTTATTAAAATAAAGAAATTTAAAGGAGAATTAATAAAATGTCCCCTATAGGAACCTTTCTATACGAAGTAGACAAATCCTTTGGTCCGAACATTATAGCAGATTATTATTTAACCAAAGAACGAATTACAACTGAAATATTAAAGGAATTCATAGAAAAACACGTTAAAAAGGAATTTATTGATGCAACTGCGACAAAAAACGATTTTAAATATTATTCAAGCGAAATAAACGCTGAATCTATAAAGAAAAATCTCTATTTAGGATTTATTCTAAGAAAAGAAGAAGATCTTGTCTCTTTAAAAAGCATTTTTGAAAAGATTGAAGAAAAAATCGTTCAAAACTTTACTACTGATAGAAAAAAGATGGAAAATTTACTTAAAGATGCATTGAATTCAATTTTGAGTTTAATGGAGAGATTAAAAGAACCAAAAATAATCGTTGAAACTATAAATGAGAAAACGAAAAAAATGCTTGACGAAGGAAGATTACAAGAAGCTAGAGAATTAATTGATTTGGGTGAAAAAATTCCAGAAAAATTGTCACAAGAGATTAAACTGGCCGAGCAATTTTATAAAGAAAAGTTTTTCAAAAAAGCTAAAAGAAACTATTTAAAGGCAGCAGAATTAGCAGAATTAATTCAGGAATCTGAAATTGTTAGTTTTTTAGAAAAAAAGGCAGAACAAGTTGGGAATATCCCTAAATTAATAAAAGAGAGAGAAAATTTAAATAAAGAGGTAAAAAAGATAATTAACGAGTTAGATATTAATCAATTATCCTTGTATAATGAATTAATTACTCCAATAAATCGAATAATAAATATTTCAAATAATCTAGAAGAGGATTTATTAATCGAGATTTTAACGGATTTAAAAAAAAATACAGAGGACGCTTCTAGATTAGCAAAAAAATTATCTATCATAGATAAAAACCTTAAAGAAATTATAAACAGAAGCTAGAGAGTTAGATAAATATCTTAAAGAAATTTAATAATTTAGGGATGAATGGTTTTTAAACCAGATAGTTTTGAATTAAAATATTTTCACGTATTACCTTCATTTTCTGGAGCAGGAGGTACATATTCTCCAATATCCGAGAAAATAATTTTTGCAAGATCCCAACCTTCTTTTGTTGGATATTTTAAGGCGTGTTCTATCAATCTTTCTCCCATTTCATTATTGATTTCAATCTTATGAATTTCCGGATTATTTTGTAGCATCATCTCATATTTTGCTCCACCAGTTCCTTTAGGTACAATTAAAATAGCAGCATTGATAGCTTTTTCTCCAATAGCGTCTTTTAAACGTTTAGCAGCGTAATAACCCGCTACTCCCGCACTTCTATCAAATGTTTTAATTGAAGGTATTTCAAATCCCCATTTTTTAAATCCCCCTTTTTTTTCTACTTCAATTAATGCCGCTAAAGTTTGAGTTCGTTTACCAAGCAGGAATTTAAATTCCATCTGAGTGTTAAATTGTTTCCCTTTTTCCTCACCGATTTTAATAATGGTTTTTAACGCAGCACCAGCAACGGATTGAGGATTAGCGTCTATAATGTACTCTTCTTCGGCTAAAATTTCTTCAATTGTCTTTCTTATTTTTTCTTGCGGTTTTGAAAAATCAATGATTTCTTCGGCCGCAATGGGGGGTCTAACGGTAGCAACGATACTAACACCCGCTTCCATTAATTCTTCCACCGTCATTTCATCCATGACAATCTTTTCGATAAACCGTCTACAGAGTTTTATGGAATTTCTTGGATTTCCCTTAGTTTTTTCGAAAATCAATTCTATAAGTTTTTCATTTAAAGGAAATAATGGATATAACGGAGGATTTAAGTTATTATCGTCCCAAAAGACTTCCATCGACTTTGAGAAAAAGATTTTCAAATCGTTGAGACTAAAGGGCTTTAATTCTTGTTCTGGTTCCATTCGCGAACGTAGTGGAGGGTCGGCGATCTCTAAAATTCTTGGCCAAATTTCTTTTAAAACAGCAATTGTAATAACTAAGCCTTTAACTTCATTATATAGGCGTTTAAGTATTTCAAGGAATTTTCTCTCAGCAACTTCTCCATGCATTCTATAAGGTGATTCGATTTCATCAAAATAAAAGATGAGGACTCTGTCTAAATTTTCGGTAATTATTTTAATCATGGCAAGGCAGATGTCATCGTCTTCAATGACACTATTAATTCCTATCTCATTCAGTTCTTCTGGCTGAAGATCTTCTCCTAATAACCAACGCTCTGCGAGTGCTTTTTTATTTTTATCTAATTGATAAGTAACAAGTGCTTTAACGCAATCTGCGAATACTCCCGGAAATTCTCTAATCCCTTTTTGTATGACTTCGTCAATTTTAGGTTTTTGAAATAATCCGGATTTTTTTCCACCCCATTTCTTTACAAGTTTTTCTGAAACCATATCTAAAATTTCAGGACCGACTTCTTCTATCAAACACGTGTACACGTGAAGCAACACGCGAATACTTGCGGGTGGACTTGGAACGTATACAATTGTCCAATCTACGGGTTCGATTTGGCTCGCTTCAATTTCTTGCGATTCATCGCTTTGCTCTAATTTCTTTCTATTTTCTCGTTCTTTATCTTTAAAGGAATGATACGCGTGGGTCTTCCCAGTTCCTGCTGAACCTAGGATTGGGATCATTCTTGATGCTCGATCTCTATAAGTCTGCCGAACAAGTCTATAAACTTCCCGATCTATGTAATTTCTAGGTCTGGCGATGTCTACTTTATCTCGAATATTCCCTCGACTTACAAAGTTTGAAAAAGGGATGATAGGAGACTCACGTAATACATCTAAATACATTTCTTTATCGTCATCGGATAATTCTGAATAAATTTGAATTCCACTCTTTAATATTTTTTCAACAATTTTAACATAAACAATTTTTAATAGAATAAAAGCTATTAGTTTATAGCTCTTATGTATTTATATTTAAATACTAACTATTAAATTTATTTGAAACAACAATAAAATTAAAAAATATTTAAAAATAATAAAACATGCCAAGAAATGACGAAAATGAGAATGAAGATGACGAAGAAGATGATAAAAATAAACCTTCTGATTTCTTTAAATTCTTTACGGATCCAAGTAAAATCGATTTAAACAAAATATTTAAAACTAAAGATTTTCAGCACTTATTTAAAGATATTTTCAAAAAGATTTCAAATAATTTACCAAAAGAATTTCAAGGACTTTCACTCGAGGATATTAAAAAGGAATTCATGAAAAACAAATCAAAATTTGGCTTTGAACCAATCATACATGGATTTAATATCAATATTGGATCTGATGGAAAACCAACAATAGATTCTTTTGGAAATATTAAAACAAAGCCCTCTGGAAAGCCAGAAATTAATCCGACCAGAGAGCCATTAGTGGAGGTTAGCGAGGAGACGGATCAAATAACCATCATTGCCGAAATGCCCGGAGTTATTAAGGAAGAAATTGAAATAAAAGCAACGAGCCACAGTTTAACGATCTCAACGAAATCTAATAAAATTGGAAGAAATTATTACAAAGAAATTGACCTCCCATCTGCAATCAATTCTGATTACGCAAAGGCAAGATACATTAATGGTATATTAAGTATAAAGTTGAAAAAAATTAAAGAAGAAAACAAGAATATTAAAATTGATTAAGTCGAGGCTAAAAAATCAAATTATTGAGATTATACGGAATTAATTTTATCTTTTAATTAATTTAAAAAAATTTCATCTTTTCTTATAGTAAAAAGATTTATTAATATCTTCATCAAATATATATTTAAATTAATTTAATTTTGGTGATATCAAACGTCAGAAAATGATGAAATTTTTACTAAAAAAGCATTAATGGTCATAGGGATCGTATCCTTAGCCATTTTAATTGTTGGATTGATTTTACTTGCCTTAGGTTATAACGAAGCGTTTTATTCAGATAATTCCACCATTCGAGCTATTTTTACAGTGATTACAAATTTCGGCGATCCACTTGTCTTTATAATTATAGCTGCCATCTTCTATATCACTTATGATAAGAAATTTGCTAAAAATCACGCTTTAGGCTTGGTATTCTCTTCATATTTTAATAGTTTGATTAAAAATTTCTTTCAAGACCCCAGGCCTCCCACAAATGTTAACCCGTCAAAGGAATATGGGCTCGTAGAAACCTCATATGGATTTCCATCGGGACATTCTCAAACCGCCGTAGCTTTTTGGGGATATATGGCTTATGAGTTTAAAAACAAAGTCAAAGCTAATATTATACCAATCTTCTTTTCTATCTTAATTTTCCTCGTTGCTATTTCAAGGATGATTATAGGCGTTCACGACCTTCAAGATGTTGTTGGTGGCCTCACAATTGGTATTGGATTTTTATTGGTTTTTATTTATTTAGAACCGATTATATCCGAAAAAACCAGGGAATTGAGCCTGAATGTGAAAATTCTACTTATAGTTGCTATTTCAATCTTTCTACTTTTATTAGGAACTTTATTATTCCCTTCAAATGGATTAAGTTTAGTTCCCGCGGCTCCAATATTCACGGATACAGGTGGATTTAGTCAATCTTCAGGTGTAATTTTAGGTTTAGGTGTGGGTTATTTAATCGAAAATAAATACGTGGATTATCAGCCATCGGAATTGGATGTTAAACTAAAAATTCTTAACTTAATTGTAGGAATGGTTATAATATTCGTAGCATACTTTGCCTTAGAAGCAATACGAGACGTATTTAATTCGTTTTTATACAGATATGTAAGATATGCATTGATATCGTTTATTTTATCTTGCTTACTTCCCCTAATCTTTAAAAAAATCAATGGAACAAACCCAAAAAAATAATTATTACTCTTTTTTTTTTTAATTTCTATTTCAAGCAAGAAGTTAAAAGAAAAATATTGTTTAAAATGTTCCTTAATTTTTTATAAAAAGTTATAAAATTTTATAAAAATCAAAAAAATTGACACCCTCATCCCTTTTAATTTCAATAAGGGACTATTTTTCTTATATAATATTTTTAATTTATAAATAGTTGAAAAAAAAACATGCAAATCCCAAGGTGGATTAAAAAATAAGTTAAAAAATAAAAAGGAGCATTGGAATCAGAACTATTTACGCTCATGTAGCTCATTTCAGTAAAAAATTGAGAGTTATATGAATACTTGAAAAATATCTACGGTTCATGGAAGATTTCCGTCTATTTTCAAGCGGTTGTTCCCACAAGTCGGGGCGTATGGAGCCTCGTTTGAAAAAGGGCAGTCCCTACGGAAAATAGAGCTAAAGCGGGGATTTTTTCAAGTAATGTGGGAT
>JAUWRB010000180.1 GCA_030610785.1 Promethearchaeota archaeon
AAAAATAAAAAAATAATTTTTTAATTTTAAAACTCATTACGCTTTCAAGGTTAAGCGCATTATCATATTACTGTGTGTAGAATCTACGATCGTTATAATTGCTCGTTCTAACATCCAAGCTAATATTGCAAAGAGAGTTAACCATTCGGTAAAAATTACATTTCTTAAATATTCAACTGAATGAATATCACTCCACGCTAAGAGTCCGCAAATTAAATAAGTGGCAAAAAATGCTGCGACCAAAAATCCAGATATTGCCTGTAGTTTTGGAATTTTGGGACTTGTTAACTCTGTTATCCCAATAAAGACAGAAAAAGATAACATGCCGATAAAATAAGTGCTGGCAGCGACCCCATGCATCGTCCTTGCACTATCCATGGGAAAAACGCCTACAAAGAAGAGTCCAATAGATGAGATTAATCCTGCAATGAAAGAGATTTTAAGGAGCTCTTTATTTACGCCCTTCTGTTGTAAATTTCGAAATGAGAATGTTAAAAAAAGTAATGTGAATAAACTAGTAACCATCATTCCGCTATTAAAAACGACATTAGAATTATTTGGTCCAGCTCCCAAATTACTTATCCAATGGGAGTAAATTGTAAACGAAGAATCAACTGACATGTATAAAACGAAAGCAAGACTAATTGAGATTATTGCAATTGCCACCCCAATGCAGGCAAAGTAGCCTCCATTAAATTTTTGGTAAAATTTATCTATTTTATTCATTTTTTATCTCGGTTTTTTTTTAATTCGTTTTAAATTATTTAAATAAAGCCATGAAAGAGTGCATTATTGCACATTTACCTCTGTTTTTAATACTTTTATAAAGAAAAATACCATCATCACGAAGAGAGTATTTAATAAAAAGAATTCTACCCACATTTCGTTAAAAAAGTTGAAATATAAAACGACTTTACCATTTTCTCCGCCAAAAATAACAGCCCACCAGATAAAAAGATTTAAAAAACCACATGATATGATTCCATATACTCCTAGGAATACTTCTTTAATACTAACCATATTTTTTTTTCTCCTTAATGGTAAAATTTTTTATATTTTTTGGGATACATACTTTTGATAATAATATAATTATATAATTATATAAGTTGATTTTGATTTTTATAAAATTGTTACATATGCGAGTACAAAAAAAAAGATAAAATAAAATCATGAGCCCAAAATTTTTTCCTGTTTTGGCAAATATTTCGATTTTTTATTCATATGGAGAAAATATTAGCGAAAATAATTTCGAAAAGGAAAAAAAGATAAAAAGGAAAAGTTAAAATCATACAACTTTTAATTGATTATTCTACATCTCTTAAATTTAGAACAGATCTTAAAAAACTTTTGGCTGAAGGAAAAATTTTCTTGGATTTAATAGCATCATTCCATTTTTTAATCAATACATTGTTTCTACTCATTTCTTCAATGGTCTTTTTTCCAATAGTAATCCAATCATCTTTATTAGTTACTGGTGCATCCTTTCCAATACCAGGACAATACTTTACACTTTTATCAGTATAATATATTTCAATTTTTGTCCTTGATTTATTTGCTTTATTCATTACTATTTTAAATGAAAATGGAAAAGTACGGCAAAACATGGGTCTCAAATTATAAATTTTACACCCATTTTTATTATCGTAAAAATAACAAGCCCCAGAACTCTTTTTTTTTAGTCCTACAAAAGCCTTTCCATTTTCAGTCTCTATTGGTGGTACTACCATTTTTTCGAGTTCTTTTTTGTTTGGGGGTTGATCGAAGATATAAAAGCCGATTATTTCATTTATTTCTTCTAAATCCAATTTTAAGCCATTAACGATTCTTAGAATATCTTGATAAGTTACATTGACAAGTGTATTCTTATCTAAACAACAATTTCCGCATCTAATGCAATGAAACCTAAGTTCTTCACTGTCAATCATATTAAATATAAAAGCTTGAAAATTCAAGTTGTTATATCTAATAATTTTTTATCCTTTTTATAAAAATTACCAATTTTTTATAAATATTTAGAATGTTATAACGACTGATAAAATTAAAATTATTTATCAATCTCTTTTTTTAGGTTTAAAATTACTTGTTTGATTTGTTTTTTCGATAATTGCTTTGTATCTATACCTCGATTATTAAACAAATCAGCTGGAATATCTTCAAATAAAGTAATTAATAGGATTAAAGCGTTTTTTACCAAAAGCCTATTTTCTGCATGTTCTAAAAGACTCATTAATTCAATTATGTTTTGATTTTTCCATAAATCTTTTTTTTCCTCATTAATTTCTTCATTCATATAAACATCGATGATTTTTAGGTAATGCTTTAATTCAAAATCTTCGTTATTTTTAGAAATATTTATCATTGTTATGAGGATTTAAAATTTAATTTTTATTATCATTAATATATATATGATTATATAATTATATGATTATAAATCTAATTATTTAATTGTTTTTTGTTCTAGTGATACAAACTATAGAAAATTGACTTTCTTGTAAAAAATAGTCTAAAACATATTTAAGTCTATCTTTTTTGTGTAGAAATTAAAAAAAACATATAAAATTAAAAAAAAAAAGACTACAAACGAATTTTCAATCCTTCTAATTCTTGAGGAATATATCCATAAGTTTTCAGAAAGCGCTTCAAAACATCTTCTAATTCGTAAGAATGAGTTTGAGCACCGTCAGTCTGAATAACAAATGAAGCAATAATGGAGCCTAGTCGACAAGCATCTAGTAACGTCATATTTGAAACCAAGCCCGATAAAATCCCCGCACGATAACCATCTCCTGCACCAGTAGTATCCAAAACATTATCTGGTTTGGAAATAGGAATATCAACTCGAAATATCTTATTATTTTTGTCTTTATATATTAACTCTGAACCACTGGCTCCTTTTGTGATAATAATGGCTGTTAAATACCCAATGAGTTCCTTTTCAGTCATTTCCGTTTTATTTTTAATTTGATTAATTTCATGGGCATTGCCAATTAATATTTTTGACTTTTTAATCGCATTAATTAAAAGCTCTTTAGGAAAGAGAGGCGTCACTTGACCGGGATCAAAAACCATTGGAATTTTCAATTCAAATAATTGATTCGCAAAATTAACCATGGCATCTATGCTTTGAGTTGAGTTTATTGCGTAAACATAATTTTCAGGACCTTCGATTTTTTCTCTTAGATCAATATCCTTACATCTGTCAAGAGCACCTCCATGAAAAATTATCATTTGATTTGCTTTAATATCGTTTACTATATAGCACGCAGCAGTATAGAGGTTATCGTGAATGTCTACTCCAAGAGAAACATTATCAAACTTTGCAATATGGTCTTTATACCCCAGACTTTCGAAATCTTTTCCCACAGAACCGAATAAAGATACGGAAACAATTTTTAACAATCCAAGATTGTAGGTAATGTTTCCTGCTGTACCTCCAAAATGTTGAATGCGACTTTTAGCAGTTACAGTGCTCTGAAATTCTCCTTTTTCACGATCAATTGATACCGCATTGAGAAAATTTTCTTCAAAGCTCATGATATAGTCAAAGGCTAAAGAACCAAGAACTATTACTTTACTTTTTTTCATGATTAGATAAGATATATTTTAAAAAGATATAATAAAATAATTTTTATTAAGTTATTTACTAATTTCTTCAATTCTTTAATATTTTCTTCATATTTATTGTAGTTGTGGCAAGAGATTCGTTTTCCAAATCTTTCTTTTTCTTTAAAGATTCAATTTTTCCTCTTAAAAAACCTATTATTATATCAGAATCTAGACACTTCATTTCATTTTTTCTCTTTTTTCTATAATTCTTTTGACCAAGAAGCCCAAGCTTCATCAAGGTCATTTTTAATCATTGCTTCCTCCTCATCAGACATATCCCATTTACCAAAACTTTCCATTATTTTTCCAAATCGCTTCGTTAATCTAATTATTACATCAGAAAAACTCTCATGCTCTAATTTCTCTCTTTGAAGTGCGTAGTAAGCGTTTTCAGAAATCGTTATTGTTTTAGATACCATAATTAAAACATGAATAAATGTATAATATAAACTTATATTATATTTTTTTTTAACTTATCTCCTATTGACAAAAAATCAATTTTCTATTAGATAAATATAAAAAAGAATTTAAGAACATGATCATTTTTTAATAGTTAATACATTATTTAATCTTTCTGCTTCGCCATTTTAGGTGTATTAAACACATTTGTTCCATAGTAATGCAAGTTTCCTCAAATCATTCTTACTACTTTTCTCTCTAATATCTAATAATTTTTTATCCTTTTAATAAAATTTATTAAAATCCTCAATCTCTAAATTATATAATGGAGATATTAATAAATAAGGTTATAAATGCAGATTGTATGGAAATCTTTAAAAATATTAACGATAATTCAATAGATCTCATAATAACTGATCCTCCTTATGGTGTTAATTTTGAAGAGGGATTATATGATGATTCTACTTCTGCAGTTTTTGATAATTATGGAAAATGGTTGGAAGAGATGGCAAGAATCTTAAAAAAACACTCACACCTCTATCTTTTTGTTCCTACTTTACAAGTAGAAAAATGGATTACTGAAGTGAAAGTTCACCTAAGATTCAATAATTTACTTGCATTACAGGTATATCAAACTAATACATCTTCGAGTATTAAAAATAACTTCACTTATGATCTTCAGTTAGTCATTTATGCATCCAAGAATAAAGCAAAAGACTTTAATAAAGTGAAATGGATCCCCACTAGCTCTTCTTGGTTGAAAGATAAAAGAAATACTAATCCTCAACCGTTCACGTACCAATATCCTTCCTTCATTAATTCTAATATTGTAAGAGCAAATACAAAACCAAATGATAGAATAAAAAGACTTCATCCAAATGAAAAGAACCCCCAAATTTTAAGATACTGGATTGAAATGTCTTCTTTAGTTAAAGAAATAGTATTAGATCCTTTTTCTGGCTCGGGAACTACTGGAGAAGCAGCATGGTTAGCTGATCGCCAATTCATTCTAATCGAAAAGAATGAACAATATTTCAAAATTGTTAAAAAAAGAATGAAAAATTTGATGAAGCAGAAGAGACTCACAGAGTTTTAGCCCTTGAAGATATCTAATCCGTTTTTGCCTCTGTCTTAAAAAATTCTATAAGAAATAATTCAATTGATTCTTTCTTGCATATATTACAAATAAATTTAAATTTTACAAATTCTCCATCAAAAATTGGAGAATGTCCTTGATAATCTATATCTTCAGAACTACACCATACACAAACACCTGGTATATCTTTAAATTTAATCATCATTTTAAAGTCATAAAATAATTATAAAAACCAAATTCTTTTAGAGACTATTTATTAATCCTATCAACTGCGAAACACCTTAGTAAATATATAACTAAAACCAATCATCTATTCTCATTTTCTTTAGTACGGGTTCATTTTCCTTTTTTGATTGTTCTTTCTTATTTATTTTCTTTAAATTTTTATTCAATTGGCTTTGCTCCAGCTTCCTCTTATTGAAGTATTTTAGGAATTCAATAATTTTGTCGACTTCATTTAATTTTAATAATTTCAATAACTCTTTATCTTCTTCAGGGGAAGTATCAATTAATGGAAATGTTTGAATTAAACTTCTTCCTTGGGTTAAACCCATATATTTCCTAGTATATTGAGCAGAAGAGTATTTATATGTTGTAAGAAATTCACTATCTAGTTTATCTCTAAAATGTTCAAGCATAAAATTAAAATATTTTAATAGAATTTGTTGTTTCTCTTTTGAAAGCGTTGGTTCAAGAAAGATATGGATCGGAGATGTCCTATATGTATTTCTTGATACATAAACACCATCAACTCCGAAAGTGTCTTTGATCGCATAAAGTCCACAACGACCCTTCATTGAACCAGTATCAACTGTTCTAATGAATAAGCAATTTGATTTAATTTTTTCATATTGTTCTTTATTTACCTTAAGGTCTAGTTTTAGGTATTGATTTGAAATATAATTACTGGTATCAATCGCAGAGATTATTAAATTTCCTGAATTCTTATCTATATCCTCTTTCAGTAAATAATATGTCACTTTTAGATGTTTTTTCGGTTTATATTTCTTATTAAAATCATCGAATTCACTACCTCCCCTATATTTAAATTCTGGTTTTAATACGTAATTTTTTTCAAGAACAACATTATCTTTCTTAAATTTTTTAACTGAAAAACTTAGAATCTCTTGTTTTTCCTTTTTCTTTCGTTTAAAGAAACATATACAAATGTTTTGCCCTGTATGTTCAAAGATTTTAGTTTCGAACACTAACATCTTTTGAATATAATAGAATTTTAAAAAGTCGAGACGAAATTTATTTGAGACAGCAGAACCAAAAATAAAGTTAGATGGAATAATGTATATAAGGTCTTCAATTCCGCTTCTTAGATCATTAATCATGGCGATTTGATATAGATCTTGGTAACCTTTATTTTCCCCTTCAAAATATTTCAAGTGTTTCTCTGTTTCTTTATGTTTCCTAATATATCCAAGATATAAGTAGGGGGGATTAGTAATATGAAAAATTGGTTTTCCTTTCTTTTTTAATGATTCTGGAAAAGATTCAAGATTATTTCTTAATCTTATATTTTTTTTTGCCATTTCTAAAGGAATACCATAGGAAATTGCATTTTCCGTTGATTTTAATACCATTTCTTCTTGAACATCAAAAAGAAAGATATGTTCTTTAAAGAATGAGATTTTTTTATTATCAGGAATGTAATTTAATAATGGTAATATTAAATTCCCTTCACCTGAATAAAGATCAACCCAAATGTAATCATATAAGAAATCTTTAATTGAAGGAAAAATATATTCGATAAAAATATCCGTAGATGTCAAATGAACCCCTAATGTTCTTCTATTGACCTTTTCCATACTTTTCTCGATTTTTTCTACCATAATAAATATTGTTGGCTTTCCTAATTCAAAAATTCAATTATTTATCAGTTATTAATTAAACCTTAAAAGTACTAACTTTTTAGGTTTTTATAAATAAAAAATCATAGAAGATAAGAGAATTACTAATTTTTTTTCCTTATTATTCTTAAAAGAAAGGGATTGATTAAATTTTGGTTTTAAAAGATAATTTACATTATTGGAACTACTCTTTGGGATATCCTGAGGTAATACTAGATGAATATTATTTCTCAGATGAATTGATAATTAAAGATAAAAATTTGCTTGAAAAAACTAATAAGCTGAGAGACTACATAATTGCCTATTGTGTTCTCACAGAAGAGAGT
>JAUWRB010000131.1 GCA_030610785.1 Promethearchaeota archaeon
TTAGGAATCCATGGCCTTTAGGCAATGGTAGTTCAATCATGTTAGTCTTTATTACTGATTTGTGACATTTTTAAATTACTAATCACATCTTTTAAAACAAAAAATAATAAATATTTAAGATATTAAGGTTATTTATTGGTAACTTCTTCAATTTTTCTCGACTCTGCGCTCTTGTACATTGTTTCTACGATATTTAATATTTTTTGACCATATTTTCCGTCTGTGAGAGGTTTTTTGTTATTAAGAATGCAATCAACAAAGTGTTTTATTTCTTGAGGATAACCAAAACTCCACGCTTCAGCTGGAACTGGAAACGTCCACCCAGCGGTAGTTGATGCCTTTTCAACGGCGTATCCGTATCCTTTTTCGCTATATACGCTTATTAAATTACTAAATGTAGGAGCTACTTTAATTTGACCATTTGTACCAAATAATTCGAAACGCATGTCATAACCGCCCGGAGCCGTCCAAGATTCCTCTATAACTATTTGAGCATCGTTTTCAAAATATAGTACTCCCACAGCGTTATCTTCAACTTCACATTTACCAAAATCGTTTCTATCTGGAATAATTGTCTTTATTTGACAAAATACTTCTTTTACATCACATCCAAGATACCACACTAAACAAGCGATATCGTGTATCCCTAAATCTAATAATGCTCCTCCACCAGCTTTTTCTTTTTTATAAAACCAAGAGGAGTGAGGACCAGAATGTTGTTCTTTCCCGCGTCCCATGTATATTTTTCCAAGACTCCCATCATCGATAACTTCTTTAACCTTGCTGAATGTTGGAGCATACATGTTATTTTCACAGTAGAAAATTTTACGATTCGCAGACTTTTCTGTATCAAGCATCTCAGCGCCTTCTGCTACATTTCTCGCCAATGGCTTCTCTACAAGGGCATGCTTTCCAGAATTTAAAACATCAATCGTAATATCCTTATGTAAAAAATTAGGTAAGCAAACTGATACTACATCGCAATTAAGTTTGAGTAGTTCTTTATAATCTTTAAGGGGTTCACCAAGTATGCCGAATTTCTTCATTAATTTTTTCGCTTGATCCTCAATAAGCGAAGACATTCCTACAATTTCAATATTAGGAAGTAAACTATAAGAATAGCAATGGTGTTCAGCTATAAAACCAGAACCAATAATACCTACTTTCAATTTAGCCATGATCCATGCAAATGTTTTGATTTTAAATTATTTTAATTAATAATTATTCAACAATATAAAATAATAATTTTTATAAAATCGATTATATGCTTATGATATTAAATCAAAATTAATTGGAAATGTTATTAAAAAGATGAATACTAATTATAAACGTTTTATCGTACAGATTGGAATGGGAGTTGATCAGCATGGACATGAGAATAATTGTACTAAAGCCGCAATGAAAGCTATAAAAAACGCAATTTCTAGAAATTGTCTTACAGGATTATTAGAAATTTGTAACTTAAAAAATCCTAAAGACCTCTTAGGCATGAAAGTTCACGTTAAAATTGGTGCCCCTTTACCGGAAACCATTGACAAGAATAAAGTCTTGAAAGCAGTACCTTTTGGTATTAAATCAATTGAAATAGAAAAAGGAGGATTGATTGCTCAAGGAATAATGATTAAAGAATTAGGTGATACTTCAGATAAAATGATAGTATGTATTGCCGTTGTAACGGTATCCGTGAAAACATCATAATCTTTTTTTAAACATGAGTGCATTTTTCCATTTTTTACCTTATTGAATTCTTTTTTTTTAAAAATAAATGTACAACCAAAAGAAATAAAAGAAAAATAAGCGACTTTCAATTCATAGATCATGCGTTATACTTTAAATTTTCTAACCCTATTTCTTCCTCGGCATATTTTTTCAATGCCTTCCATTGTTCATCTGAAGTACCAAAATATTTAAAAACAGCAATTCCTAAACCAAAATCAAACCCTCTCATTTGCTTTAACATTTCCTCCACATTACATTCAACAGAGTTGGTAATCGCTAAGACTGGACTTTTAAATTCGTGAGCTCTTTTTTTCATGTTTCTAACGAAATACCAATAAAAAAGGTCAGCTAATTTTTTCCAATAATATCCATCATCTTTTGTCCCCATTAGGTAAGGGTACTCCATCGGACTGGCGATGTCTAAAATAGAAGATAATTTTGTCCAGTCTTGACCAAGTCTTTTTCTTGAAAACATTTTTTTCGGTCCCGGTAAACAGAACCAACCAGTAATGCAGTCTTGATTAATTGATTTTATTGTCTCTTGTAATCTTTGAGCGTAATTCACGATTGTGGTGGCTTTAAAATCGTACCAGTTTTTGCTTTTTATCATTTTCGCTTTTTTCCCGTACATTTCCTTAAATTTTTCTACACAGCGAGAACAAGCACATAAATCTGTAAAGGCTCCATCATATCTAATGTAATCAGCGAAAAACGCTTTAATTGGATAATTTTTTACAACTTCTTTAGCGAGTTCTAAAAGATAATCCACATGCTTAGAATTTGGGCACATGAAACTCGTTAGTGGTATATAACCTTTCCCGCGTGCATCTCGTGATTTGCCTTCTTTTTCGTCAATTTTTCCCGTTAAAAAAGGCACTTCTTTCTTATATTTTTCAATAGAAACTCCTTTGGGTAATTCTACTCTCATTTCACCTTCTTCGTGGGTCGATATTTCCCCTTTTCTATATTGTTTTCCAAATTTTTTACCGCTTTTTCCGTGTACGCTTACTCTATTTGGATGTAAATATCCTTGATAAGCATCGTTCATGCTTGTAAACGAAACTAAAATATTAATGTTTCTATCTTTTCCAGCATCACAAAACTCTCCTAAAAGATCTCTATTAGTAGGATTCCACCCAATTTTGGTATCCCAGGTACATGCTCCATCCGTATCTTTTATTACTAACCCAAAAACATTGAAATGACTTTTTTCTAATTGATTCATTATTACTTTAATGTTGAGTTTTTTTTCAGCAAACTCATAATCCAATTTTCTGAAACCAATTGGCCCTCTCACAGGCATTAAACCCATGGCATATAATTTAGCTGCTCCAAAGATATTACTTATTTTTTCAATATTTTTCTGATTAAACGCAAAATAGTTAAACCAATTCTCTTCTTTTTTCGTTTTAAATTTCATTTTTATAAAAGCTTTTTTATGAGTTATAATTTTTTTAATATAGATAGGAGAAATTTATTAATATAACTAAGAATTTTTAATCATCATTTTATTAAAGATTTATATATAAATAATAATAATGAAATCTTGTGTATTGAAAAGTAATATTTAATCATTTTTAATAATAAACGAGGATAATAGAAACTAAGAGACATGTATGACGCAGTGTTTAAAATCATAATTTTCGGGGATGGTGGGTGCGGAAAAACAACTTTAACTCAAAGGTTTTTGACAAATTTGTTTATTTCAGATTCGAAGATGACTATTGGAGTGGATTTTGAAGTAAAAAGTCTTCAAATTAAAGAAAACAAAGTTAAGCTCCAGATATGGGACTTCGGGGGGGAAGAAAGATTTCGATTTTTATTACCCACTTATGTAAGGGGTGCCAATGGAGGACTTTTTATGTACGACATTACGAATTATAGTTCCTTAGCGCATATCGATGATTGGTTAATGGTAATTAAAAAAGAAACGATTTCAGAACCTCTATTCCCTATTATAGTTGTTGGTGGAAAAGCAGATCTTATTAATGAACGGGAAGTTTCAAGTGAGGAAGGTATAAAAATTACTCAATCAAGGGGTTTGGATGGTTTTATTGAATGTAGCTCTAAATCAGGAGAAAACATAGAAGTTTTGTTTAACGCACTGACTGTATTGATGTTGGAAGATTCAAAATTAATATAGATTTAAGATTTTCGTTTAATCGTGAAGTTTAAAGATTTTTATCTCTTAAATAATGAGAAACTGATTATATTAGCAATTATTGATTATTTAACATGATTTCATGAATATAAACATGAAATAAAAAAATATACATAATAATAAAAAAAAATTTATTTAACCTACAATAATCCTTTCTACTATTAAATATCGTCCAAGGTTAAAAAGGTGTAAAAGAAAGCGAATATAAAAAGTGCCGCAGATAACAGTAAACTCCAATAACTAAGCAATTCAGAAATTTCCACGGTAAAAATCAATAAATTAGATCCCATGAAAACCGCAGCTAAAATATATCCTAAGAGATGAGATTTGAAGCTATGAATTTTCTTTTTACCTTGAAAGAAATTTACGATTGCCACAAAAACAACGATAACAAATCCCACAGTATAGAAAAGGTCAATAATTTCATACTTATTTATCGCTAAAAATAAAAAAAACACGAATAAAAACAGTTCAGCGATTTTTATATGCTGCATGCTTTTAGATTTGCTTGAATCTACATAGATCTGTTCGTATTCACTAATACCACTATTCGACAATAAAATAAATAGACTCCCGATTGAAAGAGCGGTGCATAAGCAATAAGAAAAAATGTAGATCAAATCAAGTAATGGGAGCCATATATCCTCCCATAAAAATGTAGCTAATTTAATATAATCTGGTAAAATGCAAATAAAACAAAATATTGGTAAAATTGCAGCTAAAATCATGGTCAATTTCGTTATAAAGGAAACTGTTGAATCCTCCCAACTCTTTTTCCTATAGGTTGTTAAACGCCACGCCATCGATGTGAAGCTAAGAATTGAAATTATAGGCGTAATTAAAGGAAATACAAATATGAAAAGAATATAAATAGCAGTTAATCCAAAAAATAACATTAATCTCGTTGGAACAACGCCAGTTATTTTGTCAATGGATTCTATCGTTTCTGAAACTCGATTAGCAAATAAAATTAGAAAAAATAACCAAGAAACGCTAAATACTAAGGGACATAAAACATTTATTATCCAAAAATTTGAAGTTGGATTGTTAGTGAACCATAATTTGAAATCCACGAAAATGAAGATAAAAAAAATAATTATCGGAACCAAAATAATTGTAATTAATACGATTAAGCGACTTAATACGATTCCTTTTATCTCTCTTGACATGATATCTATAATTTCGCTTTATTTTTAAAATTAATATTATTCATTTTAAAGAGGTTATAAATATATCAACAACCTTTTTTATATTTATATTTTCGTCTTTAATTGATAAAATGTTATATTTTTTGTATGAGAAAAAATTATATTTTTAATTCAATCATTTTAAAGAAATATAGAAAGATTTTGAATAATAAAAATTTTATTTCACATATAACTTAACATTAATCCTTTAATTTAACTATGATTTTTATAAGTAATTAATTAGAAATTTTTATAGAATTTCAACGAACAGTTGAGATAATAATAAAAAAAATTAAAATAAAAAAAAACCCCTATTTAATACTTACAATTCGTCCATTTTCCATTTTAACTACTTTATTTGCGTACGGCTGTAAATTTGGTCTATGGGTCACTACGATAATGGTTGTTTCCATGTCCTGATTAATTTTCTTTAGAAGCTCCATTACGGCAATTTCGCTTTCAGGATCAAGATTTCCCGTTGGCTCATCGGCAAGGATAACGCGTGGCCTATGAACTATTGCCCTAGCAAGCCCTACTCTTTGTTTTTCTCCCCCGCTCATCTGAACAGGGAAATGATCTTTTCGCTCTAAAAGATTAACATCTCTTAAAGCAGCAATTGCCCGATTCTCAATTTCTTTTTGCCGCAACACGGTCGGCCAGAGTAACGCCTCTATATTCTCTATAGCCGTTAGAGTATTTATTAGATTAAACTCTTGAAAAACAAATCCAATTTTTTGACGCCTGAGCTTCGAAAGGCGGTCTTCTGTCGCTCGAGCAATATTCTCTCCATCAAAAATAATTTTACCCGAATCCGGCATGTCTAACCCAGATAACACGTTAAGTAGTGTACTTTTTCCACAACCCGTAGGTCCATATATAATTACAAATTCGCCTGATTTTATGGTTAAATTGACATCAGCTAATGCTCGAATTATGGCTCCAGCTCTTCTATATTCCTTATTAACGTCAATCGCTTCAATCATAGTATCTTTATCTACTGGCATTTTTTTTATTCACCCACCTTTTTAAGTGCAATTATTGGTCGTACTTTCAGAATCTTTCTATTTGCTAAGAAAATAGCAAGTAGTTGAACAAATATAAAGATAAAGCTTGTAAGAACTACCGGACCTAACCCTATTAAAATCACTGGAAGTTCCGTTAAAACATTAGCTGATTGCAAGTATCCAATTATAGCCACATAATGAAATAAGACTTCAACTACTATAAAAAACCCCATGAGCGTTGTAAATAAAATAATCCCCGAAACTAAAGAATTAATATTGCCGTTCGTGAACCCAATACATTTTAAAGTAGCCCAAGTTCTTCTATTCCTAGAGACTATTATCCACGCATAAAGTAAGGAAAGAAACAAGCTGATAATAAAAAAAATAAAGACAAAATACGCAGATAACCCGCCACCACCAGCACTTAGAGTTGTTTCAATAAAAAAACTGGTCAAAAAAATCAATGATGTGTATATTAGAGTAAATATTACGAACATTTTTTTTTCTCTGAGCGTAATTAGCACTGCCTTTTTAAACAATCTAAAAGCCATTTATTTCACCGCTATTATTTAAACTTTTTTAATAGTATTAATTTATATTTATAATTAATATTACTATTATAATAAATCAATAATAAAAGATTTTGGTAAAAAAATGTCTTCTATCGTTTCAATAATTGACGAATTAATAAGAGAAGAACAAAACGTGTTTGGGGTTGCTATAATTGGTAGGTCGGGATCGTTAATATCACAGACTGAAAACTGGGACGTATCAAACGACCTCCCTATAATAAACGACCTAATTAATTCTGAAAAGGGAATCAGTAGCATATCACTTCAAGGGCTTAAATACATGATTGTTGAGAACAGTCCAGAAAGAAAAATTGGGACTAATATAACCGGAAAGGGGCATATTATTATTTGTCCCGTGCCCGTGGGTGGCAGCGGCGCTTTAATGTGTTATATAAATCCTCAAGTAGGACCTCGCGATGCTCTTTTTAAGGTTCAAAATTTTGCTCAAAAATTAGTCGGCTTAATATAAGCTTTTTAATCTTTTTTTTATCGTTTTTAGCAAAAGATTACCATGGCCTTTAGGCAATGGTAGTTCAATAATCTATTGAAATCCAGTAATTCGATAATAGTTTTTTTAGAGCTACTTTAATTTTAATTATATCGTCCTTCGTTTTAGGATTTTTTAAAAAGTTAACATTTTCAAAAAAATGCCGTTCGTGTTTTTCTTTTAACAACGCTTTTATTACAGCGTGTACGCAAACCGGTAAACCTATTAAGCTATATCCCCCTTCTAAAATAAAAGCTAATTTTCCGTTGCAAGTGTTATTTGCGATTTTTAGAATTCGATTAGTAAAATTATAATAAGACATGCTAGTCAATAAACAATTTCCTATTGCGTCGTCAAAATACATGTCAAATCCCGCCGCCACAATAATGAAATCCGGCTTAAACTCTTTTAAAATAGGTTTTAAAATGTCAAAAAACTCTAAAAATTCGTCGTCTCTCGTACCCATTGGTATGGGAAAATTAATGTTTTTACCTATGCCCTCACCTTCACCCAATTCGTTAATAAAACCTATATCACCCTCCAAATAATCATACTCGTGGACAGAAAAATAGAGAACGCTTGGATCGTCGTAAAAATATTGTACTAAACCGTCTCCAAAATGATCGTCAATATCAATTATGGCAATTCTTTTATCGTAATTAAGAATTTCACGTAAATATAAAATAGCGTTTGCAATATTGTTAAAAATGCACAATCCTGAAGCTTTCTCACGAGACGCGTGATGTCCTGGCGGTCTCACGAGAGCAATAGATTGATTAATCTCTTTTTTTAAAACTGATTCTATTGCTTCTATGGTTCCGCCTAACGCCTTTTTAGCTAAATTAAAAGTATCCTTAGTTATAAAAACCTCATCTCCTAAAAATCCACTACCTAAACTTGATAAATATTTTATAGAATTAATGTGATAAGTTGAATGAGCTAATTTAATTATTGATTCATCTATATCTCTAGGACTTATTTTAATAATTTGTTTATCTGCAAAAAGATTAATCTTTTCAAAATAGTCCATGATAACTTTTATCCGTAATGGTGTCTCAAAAGACAAGAAAGTAGGGCGAGGATATGGTGGAATATTTTTTGATGCGAAATCATCGTCTGTAACGATTCCTATTTTATTTTCTGTCATGATTTAAAATTAAAACAATTCAAGTTTTTTAATTATATGATAATATAATATAAAATAAAGTATCTTAAAAAAAAAAGATTTAATTAATTTATTCGGGAACGGTGGCTACTGCTCGAACCCATCCCGCACTTGCTCGCGCTATTTTTACCGGAAAGCAGTAAATTGTGGCACCTACAGGAGGGACTTTATCTAAATTTATCATCTTTTCCATTTGAAAGTATCCTAATTCAATTCCCGCAAAATGACCTTCCCAAATTAAAGAAAAATCGGGCTTTTTTTCTCTTAATGATTTCTTCCATTTTTTTGCCGTAAGAGTGAAAGGAGCGTCCCAAGACCAAGCATCAATGCCAACAACATGAACTCCTTGTCTAACAATGTGCAATGTCGCTTCTTTTCCCACGCCTACTCCATGATTAATATATTGCTTAGTTCCATAAAATTTTGGAGCATTTGTGTGAACGCATAAAATATCTCCTTCTTTTAATTTGTGTTCAATAACTTCTAATTTTTTATCAACATCATCGGGCGTCATGACGTAACCCTCTTCGTAATCTGTACAATCTATTACAACAAGAGAACCAATCCCCCATTCCAATGGAAATTCATCTATCGTCATTGCTTTTCTTTCACCAATTTCTTTATCTTGAATTGGGGCGTAATGCCAAGGAGCATCCATGTGAGTTCCACTATGCGAGCCTAATGTAATTGATTCCACAGCCCAACCTTTTCCATCAGGTAAGTGTTCTTTAGGTTTTAACCTTGGAAACACAAACCCCATTTGCTCAGCACCTTC
>JAUWRB010000234.1 GCA_030610785.1 Promethearchaeota archaeon
TTTAGTATGCAATTATTTTTTTTAAGAGAGATTTTATCCACAGGAAAGCCGATTTGAACACGATCGGATATAAGATTATAATTTAAATAAAAAATTATAAATTTTTATAAATAATTAGAAGGTTATAGATTCTAGCGCCGATTAATATCAGGCAAAAAAATTAACTATTATTAATTATTTCCAAAGCTCTTTCTTGAATTCGCTTCCGTAGCGCTTCTATTTTATCATTTCTTCCTTTTTCGTTATTATATTTTTCTGAGCGCTCTTTGGCGATTATACGCCACTTCTTATTCCAGGCGGGAAAGCCAGTCTTCACGAATTTTTCCCGATAGGGAAAATTACGCGTTACCCAGTTGAATAGCACGAAATATCTTTGAGCGCCAGCTTCCATTGTTAGTTTCGGAGACTTTACTCCCAGCTTTCGGAGGTGCGATATTAATCGTCCTTCTACAGCTTCTTGGAGCTTACCCTCTACAATGGCGGGCTCGTGTTTTATCCCCACATTGTCGAACCATTGACGCACGAGGTCGAAACAATTGCCTCGGCATATCTGAACAATGTCGGTTTTCTTGTTGAAGTTGATTTCTTTCAACCCATCCTTAACCATCTTCAAGATATAATCACTAGACTTCCTGTCTACATGGTTCTTATTGTTGTACATTCTCACGGGTATCCTGCGAAAAATAATATCTCCCGTTTCTACCACATGTAGTCCTATAAATGCGTCACCGACTAAGTCACCCGTGCCGCTGTCGTCAATCTCAACCGTTTTTCTCAGTTGTCTATATTGCGACTTTGTTTGTATAATTATAAATCACCTTTGTTTTTTTAAATAAAATTTATTGTAAATCGTTGATATCTCAAGATTTTCGATTCATTTTTCAATTTTTATCTTTATAATATTTATAATTAAAAACTCTTTAAAGGTTTTATTGAAACTCCGAAATTGAATTGAAAAAATTAAAATTTTTGAAGTTTCTTCTTAACTTTTTTTAAAGCTAATTCTTCAACAATTCTTCACTAATTCTTCAACAAAATTATTTATTTATGAAAATTTATATAGGATTATAAAAAAAATTTATTTAAGTATTTAGATAAATATAATGAAACAAATTGTGCTAAAATTGCTCATGCTGGGAGACGGAGGTGTTGGAAAAACTACCTTTTTGCATAGATATGTAAAGAGGACATTTTTAGATTCAACAACGATGACGATAGGAGTAGAATTCCTTACAAAGCAAATCATGTTAGATCCCTTGGTTTGTCAATTGGTTTTATGGGATATTACTGGGCAACAACGATTTAGGCATTTAATTGAACAATACATGAAAGGAGCAAGTTGCGCATTAATTCTCTTTGATATCACCAATATGACTAGTTTTGTTAATATCGGTAAATGGATATCACTTGTGAGAAAATATTACGAGCACTTACCAGTTATTCTTATAGCAGCAAAATGCGACCTCGAGGAATTTTCCATGGTTGGTGATTTATTGGGACAGAAAACTCAAAAGCGTTTTGGTATGATTGATTATGTTAAAACTTCTTCAAAAACAGGATTAAATGTTGATCTAGCGTTCGAAAAAATTACTAAACACGTGTTAGAATCGAAGAATTTGATTTTAAAACGATAGAGATTTTAATTAATCCTCAAATATGGAAATATCGACACACTTGAAAAATTTAAATTTACTTTTTAAGTTTGAAGTGAAATTTTTATTACCTTCCTTCAATTATTATTTATAATGCTTTAAAAAAAAAAATGAAAGTGAAAGGAAATGTCATTACCATCTAAAAAAGCTATCCAAGTAGATGAAAATACTACTAAATATGTCTACCGAATGTTAAACCATGAAATGGAACTTATTTTTCACGAAGATAAATGTCTCGAATGCGGATTCTGCCACCGAGTCTGCCCTGTCACCGTTTCTATTCGTGATGAAATCTATAAAAAGACTGCTATCGGAACTCCAAAGGAAATGAGGATTGAATCCGACAAAAAAATCGTGGTTGATACGGAAAAGTGTGTCTGGTGTGGTTGTTGCACGTGGATTTGCCCAGGATACACGTTAGAATTGTTTATTAACGGAGAGAAAAAGTTAAACTTAGTAGATAACGGTTCTCTTCCAGAATTTGATGAGGAAGTTCGCACGTTAGAAAACGGTCAAAAAGTACGTAAAGTCGTGGAAGGAAGTATAACAATAACTTGCAACGAAAAAGATGCTAAAGTTATTGATGCTTTTTGCGATGAATGCGCCGTAGGAGCGTTGTCAAGAAAGGATAAAAAAATTGAAATAGATAAAGATAAATGTATTTTATGTTTTAAATGTAGCGAAGCGGCACAAAATTACGATAATATAAGCGTTAAAATATTTCGAGACCGGTTCAAAAAAGTTAAGGGAGAGCCATCATCCGTGTGGAATGGTATCATGCTAAGAGTTCTTGGTAAAGAAGGAAAAATCAAGGGTATCATGAGTCGTAGTCAAAATAAACTGGCCGATGCCGTGATGAGATTACTTGCAAAAGAGGAGACTATTAAAGAAGAATAAAAACCATTATTTTTTACCTATTTTTTAATAATTATTAAATTATTAATTAGAAATTTTTATTAATTATTTAAACCGAAATAGTATAATTTTTCTTTTACGATTATTGAGCCCTGTTTCTATACAAGGTGGGATCAATTATTTCAGCCATCTTTTCAGCATCTAATTGGATTCCTAAGAATTTATTAATTTTTTGAATTTCCTCAGCAGAATTATTTAAAACATCTTTATAATTTAAATTGAGTGCTTTTACATTTGGTGAGCTTTCTGCCCATGAAATGACATTTTTGAGTTCTTGTTCAAAATATTTTACGACTCCCTCAGGTGTTTCATTTTCATCTTCGTGTAACATTTTTTGTTGTGATTTAATGATTTCTTTCATGTTGCGGCGCATTAAAATGACCTTGTATTCGTATTCGCCCGGTAAATGTTTTAATAGGTGTGAAATTATTTTAACAGCTTTTCCCGGAGCGTCTTTAAGACACGAGTTATCTTTATCTAAACTTTTGACGGCCTCTAGTTCGAGATATCCTCTTGGATTATTGGCGTCTGGCTCTCTTTTACTATCAGCTAGAATCTCTATTCCACCTGCTTGTAACATTTGCATCATCAAGGATGTTCCAGATCGCGGTAAGCCGGATACTACGACAACAGTATTTTTTAGTGCTTTTAAAATGTTTCTTTTCTTCATGATTTAGTAAATATTAGTGTTAATCCTATTTTAAACAACTAATATCATATAAAGTTTTTTCTAATTTTTAATATCTTTCTTCACGAATTCTTTTTATAACAAATTTTTAATAAAAACGAACACATATTTAAATCGTTATTTGTAATAAAAAGAACCAATATAAAAAAAAAACAAAAGTGATTAATTAATGGCAAAAAGAGTGGCAATTAATGGTTTTGGTAGAATAGGACGAAACTTTTTTCGAGCCGCACAAGGAAATTCTGGACTTGAAATAGTGTCGATAAACGACCTTTTCGAGCCTAAATATCTTGCTTACGTTCTTAAATACGATACTGTGTTTGGTAAGTTTAAAGGTACTATAGAAGCCAAGGAACATGCTTTAGTAATTAATGGAAAAGAGATCCCGGTTACCGCAGAGAGGGATCCCGCAAATCTTCCTCACGCAAGTAATAACATTGATGTAGCTTTAGAATCAACGGGATTCTTCACGGCTAGAGCAGGTGCGCAAAAGCATTTAGATGCGGGAGCTAAAAAAGTATTGATAAGTGCTCCAGCAACAGACCCAGATATCACGGTAGTATTAGGTTGTAACGATGAAAAATTAACAGATCAGAAGATAGTCTCAAATGCTAGCTGCACGACCAATTGTTTAGGACCCTTGGTTAAGGTTTTAAAGGACAATTTCGGTGTAGTTAGCGGAATAATGACAACCATCCATTCATATACAGGTGACCAAAAGCCTGTTGACACAGCAAGAGCAGGAGATCCTGTAAAAATGATTCGAGGTCGAGCGGCTGCAGCAAATATAGTTCCAACTTCCACCGGAGCAGCTAAAGCAATTGGCGTGGTATTTCCTGAGTTACAAGGTAAAATAGATGGAATTGCATTAAGAGTCCCAACTCCTAATGGATCCGTTGTTGATTTAAAAATAAATCTAGAAAAAAGCACATCTGCGGAAGAAGTTAACGCTAAAATGAAAGAAGCGGCAATGGGTTCGTTAAAAGGAATTCTAGAATACACCGATGACCCAATAGTTACTGCTGACATAGTTGGGAATCCCGCAAGTTCGATTTTTTGTGGTTTATGGACTAAAGTAATTGGCGGCACATTCTGCTCTGTTGTTTCATGGTATGATAACGAATGGGGCTATTCGAGTAGATTGGTTGATTTAATCGTTAAAAAACTATAAATCCTTAATAATTTTAATTTTTTTTATTTTCTTTATTCTTTCCGGTCTTGAAGGCTCCCCAGAATGAAAAAGAGTTTTATAAAAAATTCAGAATGATTAATATCATTGAGATTTCAACAAGAGTAATTATTTTTTTTAAAATGACCTATTATAATCTATAAGAATGAGAAGTATCCCCATTAAATAGAATTCTTAACTCAATAAATGAAAGTTAATGGTATAATTTTATAAAAATAAGAGGTATTACCTTCCTAACTTCCACCCATAAAGGGATCAACGGAAATACCTAAATATGAACCGATCCAATACGATCCTACTTGTCTTTCAACTGAGCTTTCAACCGCTCTATTTCCTTGTCTTTCTCTTCTAAATTGATTTCCAACACTCTGACCTTCCGCTCCAGATCTACCACCTTGATCATGTTTTCCACGCCTAAAAGCTCTTCTTTTTCCTCGTCAATTCCGCTCTCTTCCGCTAACTTATCGGTGAAATCCTTCGTGCCCATTCTTATCTCAGCCACCAAATCGTTAATAGGTATTGCTCTTGTTTTTTTTGAAAGTTTAATTATGACTAAGTAATAAATGCAAGTTTTGTCTTTTAAAATTTTTCCTTCCCTTTAGGGCGATATATAATTAAGTATCGCACGTTCCTTGTCAAAATTGAATTAAGAAGCATTCATTTATTACTAAAAATGTCTCCTTTCTGTTCATTGAACCTACCACTAAATACCGATCCTAGAAGGAACTTAATGTCTTCTTATAAATGTGTATCTGTTGGTGTAGAACGTGTTGTTTTAACTTTTTTTTATTCTTTATAAAAATTGGTCTAACGATCACTTTAGTATTTATTTTTCTAATTATAATTTAAAGAATTAATTTCTATTAATTAAGGTTAAAATTAGGAAGTAAAATAAAGATGTCTGTAGGATATTGCCCAAATTGTAGGTCAAATGTTTTTACAACGCGAAAGGATATTAATATAG
>JAUWRB010000142.1 GCA_030610785.1 Promethearchaeota archaeon
TTAGATGATTCGATAATATTTCTTTCGGTGAATAATAAATATTTTCGTATCCATATTACCTTAAAAGATGGCAAGAATATCTATGTTGTTTATAATAATCATGGGGAATATAGTTATAACATCATTTTTTCAAAAACAGAATTAGATCGTTGTAGATTTGATAATTACGATGATTTATAGAAAGTATCTTCGCGACCCCATCACTTTCATCCAAGAAATAAGAAAGAAGCCCAACCAAGCCAAATGACAGGTAATCCAGATGTAGATATTCCCTTCTTATGTAAATTATTAATCTCGGGAAAATTAAATTAAAATCCTAATGCTCTTGGTGAGGTTTTATATATGTTAAAATGTTAAAATATTAAAAAATACTCTTCAAACATTACATCAAAAAAAGTTTAAAAAAAATATAACTATTGTTATAAAACTTTAATTCCAAGAATATCTATAAATATCAATGGAATCGAAATTATCTCTGGCAAGAGTTAAAATAAAATTTCCCGAGCAACTCTGGATCTCGAAAGTTTATAAAGATTTTACTGATATTAAGATGGAAATTATAAGTTTTCTTCCATATAACTTAGAGAAATCAATCGGTAATTCTATTATTGAGATCATGCATTATAAACTTAAAGCAATTACTGATTTAATAAAAAATCATCCTTCAGTTGTGGAGTTCAACATTTTAGAACAAGAGGAAAATCGCATTAGATTTAATGTAAAAACGGAAGACCCTTTCTTATTATATGCAGTAATTAAGTGCGGTGTATTGGTAAATTTCCCCGTTAATGTTCGCGAAGGCTACGCTTACTGGAGACTTATATCTACCAGAGAAAGAATCGATAAATTATTGACAATTTTCGAACAAAAAGGAATAGAATTTGAGCTTCTTCGGATTGGGAATTCCCCGTATTCTATTGAAAAAAATAATAATAAACTAACTTTTAAGGAAGAAGGAATCTTAAATAGAGCAATTAATACAGGTTTTTTTGAGGTTCCAAGAAAGATTTCTTTAGAGGAATTAGCCAAACAGATAGGCAAATCAAAATCTGCTTTAAGTGTTAAGTTGAGAAAAATAATTCAAAAAAAAGTCATGTATCAAGCTTAAATTTTTGATTTTTTTAGAATGCTTCCGTCTATAGCTACAATAGTTTCTTCCACTATAATTGGTCGATTAACAGTTGATAATATCGGATCCAAGAAAATCCTGAATTTTTGGCAACAAGAAACTTCCATCAAGATAACTTCAACATGCTCGATAGGATTGCTTTTTAAGATTTCTTCGAGCTTCTGTAGTTCGTATTCACCGAGTCCAAGCATAGGACACACAGTAACTAATGGTCTACCTCGCATTATTTTTCGATGGAAATCACCAAAAGCCATAGGTGCGCAATCGGAAACAATAACAAGTTCCTTATTATTAAAATATGGTGCGGTAGGATTAACAAGCGTTAGTTTAGTGGGCCACTGCCTTAATGCGGAGGCAATCTCATCCGAACCTTCGCTTGTTTCATAAGGGTTCTCATATACAATAGTTGCTGAGGAAGGACAGCTGCATTGGTGACTATGAGACATTGTTGGAGTAGGTTGATTTACTTCTTTTTCTTTTAAACTCTCAAGATGTTTCTCAACAGCCACTTCATCGAACTGTGCTGCCTCACATTCAATTATTTCAAGAGCCCCTTCAGGACAATCTCCAATACAAGCACCTAACCCATCGCAAAAAACTTCATTTACAACCTTAGCTTTTCCGTCAATAATAGCTAACGCACCTTCAGCACATGCGATAACACATTGACCGCAACCAGTACAAAGTTCCTCATCGATTTTAATTATCTTTCTTTTTATCTTCTTTTGAGGTTGTGTTTCTATCATAATTAAATAGTGAGCACAAAATCATATATTATTTCTTTCGAACATGTTCAAATTTTATTACATCTAAAGAATTAAAATCTTAAAGAAAAAGAGATTTAAAATTAAATTTATAACAAAGTCTAATATAACTAATAATTCTTTTATATGGGCATGATTGATTATAGCTAATGTGAGAAAGCCAAATTTAATTTTTTCGTCAATAACATCAGGCAATTAAATTTGATATTGTTTTTCTGCTGAAACTTTCCGTGTCGTAATATTTACATAGAAATTACCCATTGTCTATCTTTCTCCTTTAATTTATAAATTAAATTTTATTTTAATATTTTAGATCTACATTAACTTCAATACCTTCTCTAACCGCAGCTGTAACTGTGCAGTATCTTTCAAACATCTTTTTACATTGATCTGCTCTTTTTCTAATGTCTGGATCATCAAATTTTGGTTCAATCTCAACATTTATAGTTTTTACTCGTAAAAACCCCTTGTCATTTTTTCCTATAATGACCTCAGCTTCCGCTTTAAGATTATCAATAGAAAAATTTCTTTTTTTTAAACAAAAAATAAAGCTCGCACTTAAACACCCTAATAACGCCATTCCCAACAAACGTGATGGATTTGGGCCCCACTTATCAACTTCATCTTGATTTGTCTCATCAATATAACAGTCTTTTAGTGCCATTTGACCCATATCGCATTTAAAAATCATATCTTTTTCAAGTTTTATACCTACTTTAGTTTTAGTCTCTTCTGCCATAATAATCATTTATTTTTAATTTATGTATTATCTTCTCATATTCAATTATAAAATTTATCTTAAGAATTTATAAATAATATAAATCAAATTTATATTCCAATTAATAAAAAAATTACATAATAAAATTGCCGAATTTTTTTATTTTAATATATAAAATATTATATTTTAATATATAAAATTGAATAAAGTGGAGGTGAAAGAAAAATTAAAGATAAATTCAAAATGGTTGGTAAAAAAATACAAGAATTCAGTCTGCCAAATTCAAGAGGGGAAACAGTGAATATTCGCGACTTAGAAGGCAAAAAAAGCGTTGTACTGATCTTATTTAGAGGAATTATTTGACCACATTGCCGTTGGCACGCAGCAAATCTACGGAAAGACTATGAAAAATTTGAAGAAAAAGATGTTTACTTATATGCAATATTAGTAGATAATGAAGAAAATGCGAAGAAATTAGAACAAAAATATGCCAAAAAGTACCCCGTTTTCTACGATCAAACTAAGAAGGTTGTACAAATGTTCCATCAAGAAATAAAGATCACAAAATTAGGAAGAATGCCGGGACTTTTAATCGTTGATAAGCAAGGCATCGTACAATATGCATATTACGGAGATTCTATGAAAGATATTCCCGATAATAATACATTATTTGAAGTTATTGACAAAATTAATAATGAAAAATAGATTTGGAAGGATTCAAATTGAAAAAAAAATGATATTTTTATCCTATAAGTTAGCCATACTTTACCAAATCGATAATTTATTTTTAGATAAGTAACTCTATGTTTTCTGTCACGAATGTACAGTCAATTAAATAACGAAATTATAACTATAATGAAGCAAGCTATAACGATTATTTGTAATGTGAGAGACATGATTTAAAAAAAAAAGAAATTATGTAATTAAATATTTTAAGATGATTTCCATAATCCATGGAGATTAAAATATTCTCGAGCCCAGATTCCTTCAGTATCGGCAACTACGAAAGTTGCTTTTGGATCATCCCCTGGTTTTAAAAATTTCCGTTTTTAGTCTAATATAACTAATAAGTCTTTTATATGGGCATGATTGATTGTTGCTAATGCGAGAACGCCAAATTTAATTTTTTCGTCAATAACATCAGGCAATTAAATTTGATATTGTTTTACTGCTAAAAATTTAAAAATTATAATCTTCATAAAAACTTTTTAAATATTTTTGAAATCCTTCAATTATTAACTCGTAATGAGTAAAATATCCCTTTTTTATACCCCTTATCAATCCAATATTCTCCAGAATTTTTAAATGATGGGAAATCGAAGATTGAGACATATCTAGAATTGCTTCTAATTCACATACACAATAATCTTTATCATTTAAAATTTTTAAAATTTTTAAGCGGGTTCCATTTCCTAAAGCATTGAAAAACTTAACGAGTATAGGATTTTTTTTATCTTTATTTAGATTAATTCCGATTTGACGCAGACTTTGAAAATAGGGTTCTAAACCCTCATCTTGAAAATCAATGCACATTTTAAGACTATTTATTATTTCGAGTGTTCTTTCTTTCTTAATCTTTATCACCAATAAAAATGAAATTTCATAAAGATCTAATTAATATTTATTAACAATTGATAAAAATTTATCTAAATTATTCTTTCTGCATCCAAATCGAAACATTTAAATTTGGAAAAAGATTTATAAATTTAAATATTAATGTAAACTCTAAAAAAGGAAAAAATGAGTAAAGAAGGTAAAAAGTTAGGTTTTTTTGAAAAATATCTTCCAATCTGGATCGCAATATGCATGGCTCTTGGGATTATTCTTTCTCAAGTTGTCTCGAGTATTAGTGAATCTATTAGTTCCATGCAAATTGCAGGAATTTCAATTCCAATAGGAATCTGCTTATTTTTAATGATGTATCCAGCAATGTTAAATCTTCAAGCTTCTGAATTGAAAAAATTGAGAAAAAATCCTAAGCAAATTATCTTAACTTTAATTTCTAATTGGTTAATTGCTCCATTTATAGGGCTATTAATGGCTATTATATTTTTGCCAGGGAATGAACAGTTGATAGTTGCAGTTATTTTGCTCTCAAGTTCTCCGTGTACCGCCATGGTTTTAGTATGGGGTTATTTAGCTGAGGGAAATCAAGAACAAAATGTAATTACTACAAGTTTAAACACATTAACTATTATTTTTCTTTATATTCCAGTAGTCGTACTTTTAATTATGATAACTAATGTTGCTTTAGATAAACAAATTTTTTTAGATCCAATAATTTTATTAATATCGCTTGTATTTTTCATTGGACTTCCATTATTTTTGGGAATAATAAGCAAGAAATTAATTGTTAACACTAAGGGAGAAGATTGGTTTAATAATAGCTATAGACCATTTGTATCTAAAATCGGAGTCGCAGCATTATTAACAACATTAATAGTTTTATTTTCATTAAACGGCCATGTCTTAGTCAATAATCTTGAATTATTACTTTTAGTCTCAATTCCACTCTTGGTTGGATTTGCTATTGTTGTTAGTTTTAACATTTTAATTACAAGATTATTCAAATTGAAATATCGTGAAGCAATAATTACTATAATCATCGGTTCTTCAAGTCATTTTGAAATTGCTATTGCCGTAGCTGTTGTCATGTATGGAGTTAATTCAGTTGCGGCATTAGGTACTACAATGGGATTATTCTGGGAGGTTCCTATAATGCTATCTTTAATATATTTAGGGAAATATCTAAATAAGCGTGGTTTCTGGGGAGATAATCTTGAAACTGAGAATCTCTCGTTAAATCTACCGATTAATAATGATAAGGATAAATCAGAAATGAGGAAATAAATCTGATATACTTATTCCAAAATTAAAATTATTCAATAACTTCCATTTTTAGCCCACAATGTTCAGGAATTGGTTGTGCCCCACATTCCGCACCCATCCAGCAGACAAGTTGATTGCCCTCTCTATGCATTGGTTTTCCACAATGTTGAGGGATGTCCATTTTAATCTCGCATTTGGAACATTTTAATTTTCCCATTTCTTTCTTATCCTCCTTTTTCTGTTTAAATATATCATCTTTTTTTGATTCTTCCTTTTTAATTTGTTCATGCATTAATTTAGGATCCATTTTATCAAAATTTTTAAACCTCTCAGGATTCCGTTTAAATTGAGCTTCACAATTAGGATTACAAAAATAAAAGCTCTTACCCATATATTTATATTCAATTGCTCGACTTGGCATTATTTCCATTCCACATATAGGGTCTATAACCTTTTCCTCAGAAAGCAATAATATCTCTTCTTCAAGTTGTTGTTCAGTTTTAGGTTCAAACCTCTTCAAGAACAGAGCATTTGTCACAACTGATACCGAGCTGGTTGCCATAAATACAGCGGCTAAATATGGCGGAAGGAAAAATCCTGTTAACCCATATAATATTCCCATAGCGATTGGAATACCAATAATATTGTAAATAAACGCCCAATATAAATTAGTGACCATTTTTTTATAAGTTTTTATAGATAAATTTAACGCTGATACGATATTTCTTAAGTCTCCTCTCATAAGGACTATATCTGCTGACTCTATTGCTATATCCGTACCTGAACCAATTGCTATTCCAACATCTGCCTGAACTAATGCAGGTGCATCGTTTATTCCATCTCCAACCATTGCTACTATTTTGCGATCAGCAGATTCTTGAAGTTTTTGAATCGTAAATGCTTTTTCATTTGGTAGAACTTCAGCTAAAATATGGTGTTCGTTAAAATCCAATTGTTTCCCTATACTTAAAGCGGTTTGTTTATTGTCTCCTGTGAGCATGTAAATCTTTAATCCCATTTCTTTTAATTTTTTTAGTGCATAGGGGGCCTGTTCTTTAATTCTATCGGAAATCCCAACAATACCTTTAATAACATTATTAACGCTGACTAAAATAGTTGTTATTCCTTGTTGCTGAAACTCGTTAAATTTCTCGCCAAATTCTTTTATAGATATATTATTTTCAACCATCAATTTATTATTTCCAATTAAAATGTCTTTTCCATTGACCTTAGCTCTAATTCCTTTACCTGGAATTGCGTCAAAGTCAGTAGGACTTTCAAGAGATAGACTTTTTTGATTTGCCTCTTCTATTATTGCGATTCCTAATACATGTTCAGAACCCATTTCAGCACTACCAGCGTAATAAAGAAGTTCTTTTTCGTCAAAGCCTTGTTTTTTCAAATCTTTTTCTGTAAAAATAACTGAAACCTTTGGTTTTCCAACAGTTAATGTACCAGTTTTATCAAATACTATTGTATTTATTTTATTTACTGTTTCTAACGAATCAGCACCTCTCAATAGAATTCCATTTTCAGCACCTTTACCAGTTCCGACCATAACGGCTGTTGGAATTGCTAAACCAAGAGCACATGGGCATGAAATAACTACAACAGAAGTAAATACTAATAACGACAATTCAAGACCTATTTTAGCTATAAAAAACCAAAATATAAACGCACCAAGAGCAAGCATAACAACGATAGGGACGAAATAGCTGCTAACTTTATCTGCAAGCTTTTGCTTAGCTGCTTTTCTACTTTGGGCTTCTTTTACAAAGTCTACAATTTGAAATAAAAGAGTGTCTTTTCCAACTTTCTCGGTAACTATATGAATTAATCCTGTTTGATTCAATGTTGCTCCAATTACTCCATCATCTAATTCTTTTTTTACATATTTACTCTCTCCAGTTATCATTGACTCGTCTATCTTCGTTTTACCTTTAATAACTCTCCCATCAACAGGAATTTTTTGACCAGGTCTAACAACTAACATGTCTCCAACTTCAATTTCTTCAATTGGAATATCCATCTCTTTTCCATCTTTTAAAATTATTGCCGTCTTTGGTTGCAAGCCGATGAGCTTTTTAATTGACTCGGACGTCTGTCCTTTTGTTTTAAGCTCAAAGTATTTTCCAATAAGCAAAAAGGAAAGTATCATGCTCATTGCTTCGTAAAAAGTTTTTCCTTCAATAAAAAACGTTGTTAGAATTGAATAAACTAAAGCGGTTGTTGTGCCTAATGTAACTAAAACGTCCATATTTGTGGTTTTATTTTTAAGAGATTTGATTGCCCCAATAAAAAAAAATGAACCTGCAATCGAAAAATTAGCAATAGCCAGAAAAAATAATAATAAATTTCTCGGAAATGAATCTACGACAAACCAACTAATAGGCGTAATCATAAATGTAAAAAAAAGCGATACTATTAATATCCTCAACCTGTATTGTAGTTCTTTTTTGTGAATTTCGATTTCATTATCAATAACGCTAGCAGATTTCTCTATTTTATATCCTAATCCTTTAATATTCAAATAAACTTTATTTTCTCCTATTTCTAATTCGTTAAATTCTATGAAGAGTTTGCCTGCTTTATAATTCCCTCTAATATCGTAAATCCCATCAATTTTTTTTACATCTGTTAATAAAGCTTCGAATTCTTCTTGCGATAATAAATCAATAACCTTTAGATCAACTCTTGCTAGCGAAGCTTTATAACCTAAATCTTGAATAACTTTATTTAAAGTGTTATAATTTGCTGTATTTGGGTTATACTCTACAGTCGCCTCTTCATTCGCAAAATTAACAACAGAACGGCTTACACCATTTAAAGCTCTTAATTTATTTTCTATTTTTAAAGCACAAGAGGCACACGTCATTCCTCCAAGTTTTATCTTAATTTTTTGGTTTTGTTTATCTTCTATACTAATACACCCAAACGCTTTATATTATGATATAATGGAATAAATAACTAATTATACCTTTTGGTTATAAAATAAAACATTTAAATAAATTCAGTTTATTAAAGATTGCTTTCTCTTTCAAAAAGATTTAAATTTATTAAAGCTAAATCTAAATTGACTTGGAGTTATGAATAAATATTTATATTATAAAAGTGGTGGTTTTAAATGACTTCTAAGATGATTTCTGTAAAGGAGGAAATATATAAGCAGTTAGAACAATTAAAAAATCCGGGTGAAAGTTTCTCGGATTTATTAGGAAGATT
>JAUWRB010000005.1 GCA_030610785.1 Promethearchaeota archaeon
AAAACATTTCTCCTTCAAATTTTTTTAGTTTTCTTTTTGTTATTTATTTTTTCAATTAATTTTAAATATTAATCTTTAAAAATTAAAAAATTAGCGCATTTAATTTGTTTTAGCCTTTATTTAGCCGATCGCTTGCCAAGCTTCCGGGACATACAAGGATGTTTCAATCGGAGCATAAATATTTGAAAATGTGAGTATTAATAAGATTAATAATGAAGCTACTAAAAATAGATATAAAGGTTTATTCCACTTCCATATATTTTGTCCGTCTAATATTCCAATTGGAATCATGTTAAATAACCCTAATGTGAAGTTTAAACTGGACGATAAACCAATGAACGAATTTAACGGATATAAATTTCTCGGAATAAAAAAAGATATTATTAAAAGAATCGTGCCATATACTAAATTAACTAATGGACCTGCCGTTTTACACCAACCGGTTTTTCTATCAATCTTGTCTAATCCTAAAACAACTACTGCCCCCGGTAACGCTATTGTGGGAATCAGTGGTGAATTTGATATTAAAGACAAGAGTCCTATAATCAATCCTATAGTAGTTAATACCATTCCAAATGTTAGAAGCCTAAATTTTGTCTGAAGACCAAAGTGTTTTGCTGTTTGACGGTGTCCTAGTTCGTGAAAAAGGAACGCCGTTGTATAAAATCCCGCCAACATGAATATCGCCCATCCGAGATTTAATTCGATTAATTGAGAGTTGTAAAAGCTTATGAGACCGATTAAAAATATTAACAGTGTTCCAATTAAAAAATGAATAATTTCTGATTTGTGTGGAAATAAAATTCCTTTAAATTTGATGCCTGAATTGGGGTCAAAAGCGTTTTCGGGAATCAATCTTTCTTGACGGTACCATGTGAAACTACCATCTGTTGTCCCTCGTAATACTGAATCGTCAGAACCTCTAATAGCGGTTTGTGGGTCAATTGTCTGTTCTGTTAAAAAAGAAGATGTTTGAGAGGTATCAATATGAGTCGGGGGGTTTTGTTGTAAAAACGATTGACTTATCGACTCCTTTACAATATTACATTCGTGAATAACTGGATTAGCGTGTAAATGACAATAATTTTGCCCGCATTCGTTACAATTATAAATCTTTTTCTCGGAAATCTCCTCTCCACAATGATAACATTTCATTTTTTTTTTCTAAATTATTATTCAGACTTTATGATATAAAATAAAATGTAATTATGATATTAAAAATCTTTTTGAACTTTTAATTACATAATTACATAAATAATAAGAACACAATTATAATGTGCAATTGATAGCTATGGCAAAAAATATTGTTTATTGTCCAACGTGCGAACGGGAAGTCGAGCTTCGACGTAAAAATTTTGACCATATCTATCACGAAGTTTTATGTTTTATCATGTTAACTGGCGTAGGATTTATTATTTATCTTATCCTGAAATATTCGAAAAAGAAAGACACATGCCCTAATTGTGAGAGAAAATTTGTAATTATTTAATATAATAATTGAGGGTATTTTTAGATCCATAATTTTATCAGATTTTTAAAACTCCTAAATTATTTAAAGATAATATTCCGTCAAAACCAAACTTGGAAGCATGAAAAATAGCTTAAATTGTTTTTATAGAATTTAGATTTTTTTTATTTTCATCTCTCGTTTGCATTTTGGACACATTTTATCTTTATCAGAAAGTTGTTTTTTCACGATTGTTCTTTTATATTTACATTTTGAACAAGCCAGGGAATATTTTATTAAATTTATTGACTTTTTTTCTGAAGTCTTTATCGTTTTTGTTTTAGTACTTCGAGATTCTTTTTTAATTGGTTTTTTTATTTCTTCTTCAGCTTTTTTTTTAGCTAAATCTTCTTTCTTTTCAGATTTTATCCATTTATCTAAGCTCAAAATATTTTCACTTTAAAAACCTTATAATAATAAAAAAGAATAAAAATAATAAATTTTTTACGGTACTTATTAAAATACTTGTACTTTTCCTGCGATGAGGCGTTCCCTCAAGTCAATAATATTTTCTTTACTCAACTTCTCTGCCGATACTTCTTCTGCGATTTTTTGAATGCTTGCAAAATTTACATTATCTGCAGGGATTAAGCTAATAGAATTAACCCAAGGATCTGTAATTGGTCTTCCGATTTGAGATAAAAGCTTCACATGAGCCTCTAATATGTCCCCTTGGCCATTTTTAACAATTGCTCTTGCCATTTCTGTACTAAGAATGTTGTAGATTTTTCCAACATGATTAATTGGATTTTTTCCACACACAGCTTCCAAACTCATAGTTCTACAAGGCGTGATTAGCCCATTACTTCTGTTGCCTCTTCCTACTTGACCATCATCACCAGCTTCCGCTGATGTTCCGGTAATAGTGAGATACATTATACCTTTCTCGAGGTTATCTGCTACATTCACGGAACAATTGACTTCTTTTTCGGGGGTAATTTTTGTTGCTAAATCTAAGATGCTTTCTTTTATTTGGTTCGTATAATTGATATATTCATCGTTATCATTAATGTATTTACTAACCATGGCACAACAAAGAGTAATATCTATTTTATTTCCTATTCTATGCGACATGACTTTAATATCTTCACCAGATCCTTTGCATTTGTTTTTAAAAGCGTCAGAATTTAACATTTTCTCTGCTTCTAGCGTTATTTTTTCGCAATCTGAAAATGGTGCATATCCTACGCCAAAACTAGTATCATTGGCTAAAGGAATTTGTTCCTTTGCGTCAGATTCTTCAAAAACACCCGTTAAATCGATAGATCCCGGTCGAACAGCGTAATCAAATATAATATCATCGGTTAAATCTAAATTTCTGAAGACATCCGATACAACTTTATGGCACGCATCGAGACATATCATCGCAACAGGAATATATTCTAATTTATTTTCTCTCAAGATTTGATTAATTGCTCTCCCAACTATTAAAAAGTATTGAGGCTCAATCATTAAACCGCCTCCGAATTCGGGCTTTGAAATACCGCCTACTAGCGCCGCTTTATCAACATTATGGTGGTAATATCTACCAAAGGTTTTAAAATAATATTTACAAAGAGCTCTTGAGCAAGCATCGGCAGCAGCGTCACATACAGAATCTGGGTGACCGACTCCTTTTCGCTCGACTATTTCTGGGAAGTCGCTTTTTTCTATTGGGTCGAATTTAGCTTTATCAATTTTTAAAATTTTGATCAACTTTATAGTTATTTAAATCGTTATTCATGTATATTTTCATTAAATTAATAATCTAATATAAAAAAATTTAATTAAAATTGAAATAAACACGAGTTTATAAAAAGAAAAATGCCGCAATATTTCAGAATCCATGTAAAATTATTCGTCATATAATTTTATTAATAAAAAAAAATAAAATCGTTGATATAAAAGTTAATATTTTTACCGCAGATTCAAGAAATCTTTAATCATGAAGAGGAAGAAGTAAGAAAAATTAAATATATTATCAAATTCTCTCTAAAAAGAATATATTTCGTAACAAGATTAATTTATTCTTAACTTAAACCATTTAATCAATCAGATTTCTAATTTCAACATTGGGACTAAAATTTAGCCCCCAATAAAATTTTTATCAAAAAGCAAAAATTTAATTAAAACATATAATCTTTTAAGTATGGGAACAGATGATTGATCTTATTATTCAGAAAATTGATTTCTTATTAAAAAAAGCTAATTTCGAGACATTTACACTTGAATTATCTAAAAAAAAAAATAAATTTTGTTACGATTTATTAGTAAAAAAAAAACAAACAAATTTGGTTTTTCTTGTTAAAGTCTTTACAAATATTGATAATTTAAATGAAAGTATTATTAATAACATCAAAGCTTTATCTTTTTTATTAAAATCAAAACCATTACTCATCGGAATTAAAAATCGTTATCAAAAATTGGATGATAATACCATCTATATTAGAGAAGAACTACCATTTATCACATTTAATACTATAAAAAATATTCTAAATAAAAATGTATATCCTCACATTTTAGCTAAAAGAGGCGGCGGAGTAACCTTTTTAGATGGTGATTTAATGAAAACCTTAAGAGAACAAAAAAATATATCAAGGAAGGAAATGTCTGATAAACTCGAAGTAACTAAACGAACCATCTGTGCTTACGAAAACGAAAAAATGCGCCCCTCTGAAAAAATAGCAAAAAAAATACTTAATCTTTTAGAGAACGAGTCCCTCTTTAAAAAAATTAATGTTTTTAAGTGGAACATAAAAATAGATATAAACCAAAAAGAATTTTTCGAAGGACACGACTTAAACTCTTTTGAATATCACCTGAAAGATATAATCGAAGATATAGGTCTCTCTTCTTATTGGTATCAAAAAGGGCAAGTCCCTTTTAAATTGACCTTATTTTCGAGCATAGATGATTTAGGAGAAAGTGATTTTTATCCGCTCATTTCTGGAGTTTCTGACGACAATAGTAGGATCAGCGAGTTTGATTTGAAATGTTTCCTCATGTTTACGAAATTCTTCCATAAAAAAGCTCTTTTTATTGTTAATAATATTAAAATTCCTGAAATATTGAAAAAAAATAATATCCCCCTTATTAAAATAAAGAGTTTAGAGAAAATTGACAACGAAAAAGAATTCATTGAATTCATTCAAAGCTTCAAAAATTAATACTGAATTATCGTGTGGCATCGATGAGGCAGGTAGAGGTCCTGTCTTAGGACCAATGCTTATATGTGGGGTTTGTTTTACTAAATCGGGTTTAATTTTTTTAAAAGAAATTGGTGTTAAAGATTCTAAAAAGTTATCTCCTAAAAAAAGAACTGAATTAGCTAAATTAATCGTAGAAAATTGTCATTCTTATAAAATAATTATCGTTTCAGCTAAAGAAATTGATCAAAGAAAAGAAAAAAGAATTACTTTGAATAGACTTGAAGAACTAAAAATGGCAGAAATTATTAACGAATTACGCCCCGATATTATATATTTGGATGCGGCAGATGTAAACGAAGTGAGATTTGGAGTATCGATAAAAAAACTATTGAAATATAATCCTAAAAAAATAATATCCAAACATAAGGCTGATGATATTTATCCAATTGTCTCAGCAGCCTCTATAATTGCTAAAAATAAAAGAGATGCGTTAATTAACGATTTAAAAAAGAAATATGGTGATTTAGGGTCGGGGTATCCTTCTGACGAGAAAACTACGACATTTCTCCTCAATTGGATAAAAAAGAATAAAAAAGTTCCCCCTTTCGCAAGAGCCACTTGGAGCACCACTCAAAAAATTTTAACCGAAGAATTAGATAATAAAAAAATTACAGATTATTTAAAGTAGTTTTTTTTTGGACGGTTCTTACGCTAAATTCAATATGGTATCGAGTTCAGCTTCCGATTCTAACGCTTCTGCTTCGGGAAACGATTAAAACAATATGGTTGGCAGCGTATTTATGTATATTAATGCTTTCTATTATTTCATAGCCTGATGTTTCTAATATCCTCTTTTCTTGAGCATACACTTCTTCTGATTTAACTATGCTATCAATTGATTGAGATTTTATAGCCAGTATGAGCTTCCCAGCATCATTTAAATAATAATTAGCGTTAGCAACAGCAATTTGAGCCTGATTAGGTTGGGATACATCTTGATATAATAAATCAATATCCGTGAAAATTTTATTCGCATAATTTTCTGGATATCTCGCATCCCCAAAAATAGGAATAATGTTATTTCTATTAGTAGTATTTTGAATTAATTGTCTAATACTTCGCTCGGCAAACTCTATACCGTAAATTATTCCGTCTTTAACGATATCCGATAAATGTGAGATTGTTGTTCCTGACGATGCTCCTAAATATAAACATTTTAAATCATTTGATAAAAAATTAGTATTCGGCTTTTCTAATATTAAAGCTGCTATTTTACTTCGATAAGGATTCCATTCTCTATATTCTATATCGTTAAATTTTATTAAATTCTCGCTATAAACTTTATTTCCAGGAAGTAAATTCTTTGTATATAGTTTTAAATTTTCAGGAGGGCCGGACATAAAAACATTAAAATTTTTAGGGTGCATTCTTATATTAGGATTGCTCATTTTGTATTCTATCTCCTACTTCTTCTTTTTTTTTGATTCTTTCCTGATTTTTTTTCTTTAATTGGCTGTGTTTTTACTAATGGTTTAGGATTAGGATATTTTAGTTCGATCTTTTTTATTTTTGACTCTATCTCACTTGAAAGAGAATCACCAATGAATTTACCCGAGAAATGATCTATTTTAGAAGCAATTCCTATTTTACTAGCAATCAATCTTGCGATTTTTCCTCTGTGAAAAGGTTTACTCCCTCTTATTTGGTTCCATTGAAAAATTAAACCGTGTTTAGGTAAACCGTGCTTCGGTAATTTTTGTTCACTCGATTTTAAAAACCTATATAATGCTTTTTCAGCCCCTAATAATTGTATTCGTGATGCTGGCATGTATGCTAATTTTTTTAATCCTCCTGCTTTTGCAATTAGTTTTGCTCCTATTAAATCACCAACTATCGCTTTTATATTTGGAGCTATTTTTTCCATTAAATCTTCTAAAACCAGTTCCAATTCTTCTCTGTAAGAATCTAGCGATAATATCTGATTTGCATATCCTTGAATTATTGGTAATTCAATATCAGCACCCATTGATTCGCTCGCTTGTTTACTTAATCTTTCAATTCTTTTCTCATTAAAAAGAAAATTGTTTTTAATATTTTCAATAGTAAAATTTTTTCTATGACCTAGAATCGAAACAAATTTTGCCAAAATTATATTATCATCGATTAATTTATCCGTCAATTCTGGAAAATGTAATCCATACCATTCTTTTAATCGACTTGCAAATAAACTTATTGATTTTTTAAGTATATCAAGTGTTTCAATTATTTGAATTATACCTATATCGTTTTTGCCTCCTGCAATACTGACTTTCTTTTTAACTAGCTCTGCGTTAACTTCTTTGTACTTGGCAATTATCTCATTTCTACTTATATTTATTCCAACTTTTTTTACTTGGGTTTCTAAATTAAATCTGAAATTTTTAAAATCTAACGATAATCTTTCTAACTCAGTATAAACTCCCAGCTTTTCGGATGTTATCATTTGTAAGGTTTTATTATCGAAAATGAATTCTTTAAAACCAGAACTTTTTAATTCCATTATTAAATCTTTATACTCTTCAAGAATTATCCCTTTTTCAAGAGATCCATAAAATTCTATAGTTCTTTGATTATTATCATTAAAATCAATGAAATTTAGAACATTAACACTTTCATCAAATGCAAATATACCAATTAAGGTATCTGCAATATAGCATTTCATTTTTCTTTGATAATACTGAGTTATTATTTCTTTATTATTTCTTTATAATAATTATTATTAAATTATAATCATTATTTTCTTTTAATAAATGCTAGAAATTAATCTTTCTGGTTTAAAACTAAATTCTCCCATAATATTAGCCTCGGGCATTTTAGGAGTATCTTTTTCTTCCATGATAAAAGTAATAAATGCCGGAGCGGGTGCTGTAACAACTAAATCAATAGGTCCAGAACATAGAAAAGGATATAAAAATCCCTCTATTATTGAAATTTACCCGGGAACCTTTATGAATAGCGTTGGTCTCGGAAATCCTGGAATTGATGATTTTCTCCCAGAAATAAAGGAAATAAAAAAAAGAAAAATACCATTAATTGTAAGCGTATTTGGTGATTCTAACGAATCCTATATCGATGTGGCGACCAAAGCTGAAAAAGGAGGGGCGGATGCGATTGAAATTAACATCTCTTGCCCTCACGCAGAAGTCGCTTCCATTGGTATTAATAAAGATTTAACTAATACATTAGTCAAAGCTCTTAAAAAAAAACTCAAGGTTCCTTTGTTTGTGAAATTAAACCCAAATGTAACTAATATTGGTGAAATCGCTTTAGCTGCCGAAAAGGGTGGAGCAGATGCGGTTGTTGCGATTAATACTGTCAGCGCTATGATAATTGATGTGAATACTAAAAGACCAATATTATCTCATGGAAGTGGCGGGCTCTCTGGAAAAGCAATACGCCCTATAGCGATAAAAAAAGTATACGATCTTTATAAAATATTAAAAATTCCAATAATTGGATGTGGCGGTATCGCTGATTGGAAAGATATTATCGAATTTTTCCTCGCAGGTGCTTCTGCTGTTCAAATTGGAACCGCTTTATATAAAGGAGTTCTCACTATAACTAAACTTAAAATGGGCCTTATTGGATACCTCGAACAAAATAATTATAATTCTATATCTGAATTAAAAGGATTAGCACACGAATTTAAAACGCAGGAGGTACCTGAATTTGACTGAAAATACCATACAGACAGTAAAAATTAAGAGAATTATTAACGAATGTGATGGAATTAAAACATTTTTTTTCGATGTAAGAAATACAAATTTGACTCAGAACAATAGATTTCTAAAACCAGGACAATTTGTCATGATATGGGTTCCTGGCGTAGATGAGGTTCCAATGTCATTATCAGGATATGATGAAGATGGATGTTGGAGCATTACAGTAAAAAATGTTGGTGAATGTACAAATGCAATTCATGATTTAAATCAAGGAGATTATATTGGCGTAAGAGGGCCATTAGGTAATGGCTTTGAATTTCCAAATGAAAATATAAGAAATATTTTTTTAATTGGAGGTGGCGTAGGCATGGTTCCTCTAAAATGGCTATCTTTTGAATTTCATAAAATGAACTATAAATTTACTCTTATTGAAGGTGCTAAGAAATATGATGAATTAGTATTTGTTGAAGATCTACATGCTTTAGAAGATTCAAATTCTGAAATATTATATTGTACGGAAGATGGAAGTTATGGGTCAAAAGAAGTTGCCTCTGAAGCTTTTGAGAAGGTATTACAAAAATATTCGGAGGCGGATCTTATAAATAGTATTGCTTTCACTTGTGGTCCTGAAAAAATGATGTATAAAGTATTTCAGATATGTGAAAAATATAACATTGAGCTTCAAGCCAGCCTCGAACGAATAATGAGATGTGGGTGCGGTCTATGTGGATTATGCGCTTTAGATCCTTTAGGCTTACTGGTTTGTAAAGATGGTCCTGTTTTTAGTTCTAAAATTTTGAGAAAGATTGAAGATTTTGGAAAATTTAAAAGGAATTTTACAGGAAAAAAAATCTCTATTGAAAAAAGAAATAAATTAAATTAAATTAAATTAATTTTATTTAAATAAAAATATTGTTCTATATACATTTCAAAGAGAGTTAAAATTATTTGTCAAAAGAAAATAATGAAAAAAATATCTTAGCTAGGATGCGTACTTTATTAGCTTTAGAAAGAAATTATTTAGCTGAAAAAAGAACGCAGCTTGCAAAACTAAGAACTGGTTTAGCGTTAGCCTTGATTTTACCACCGTTCTATCTCTTTATAATCTCTATCGAAATAGAAATCCCTCTTGTTTTTATAATATTTTTTTATATTTTTTTGATTTTAAATGCAATATATGGAGTCTGGATGGTATTTGGCTCTCGCTCTCAATTAAAGAAATTAAGAAAAAAAATAAAATTAGTAAAAAAAAAAGAAAAACAAATTTTTAACTCATCTAAAGCTATCAATGAATTATTCACTGGCTGTATTGAATTTGATGATGAGTTATAAAAAATATTTCTTGAGGCAAAAAAAAGAAATTTAATATAACAAAAATACTCTTTCAAAATCAAATAAAATGGAACCTTCAGAAGTAGACAGCACAGAAAAAATCCGAAAAATATCGAGAAATATTATTGAATACTTAATGGCAAATCCGCAAACTTCCCGTCAGAAAATTACAAATATCAAAGGGCGAATCGGAAAGAAGTTTAAATATCATAAAGTATTAAAAAATGCTACTATCCTTGGTTTTGCCACACTGGAGGAAGAAAAAAAAATAACTTCAGTTTTAAAAAGAAGGGTCACTAGAACTTTATCTGGTGTAACGGTAATTGCCATTATGACTAAACCCCTCTTTTGTCCGGGAACTTGTATTTATTGTCCTGGAGACGACTCCCAACCAGGTGAAAAAGTAGCCCAGTCTTATACTGGTAAAGAACCAGCAGCCATGAGATCCATTCATAATAATTACGATCCCTATGAGCAAGTACAGAGTAGAATCAGAAATCTGGAAGCGATTGGCCATAATGTGGACAAGTGTGAAATCATAATTATGGGAGGAACATTCTTATCTACGGATCTTAGTTATCAAGAAGAATTTATTAAAGGCGCTTTAGAGGGAATCATCGAACAAAAAGTTAATAATTTAAAAGAAGTAATGAACCTGGCTGAAAAATCTAAAAGAAGAGTAGTTGGAATAACAATTGAAACGAGACCTGACTATTGTAAAGAGAAGGATGTTGACCTAATGCTAAACTATGGAACTACGCGTGTTGAAATTGGTGTTCAAACTGTTTATAATGAAATTTACGATTTAGTAAAGAGAGGTCACACGACCGTAGATAGCATTGAAGCAATTCGGATAGCAAGGGACGCTGGATTAAAAATTAACTTGCACATGATGCCTAATTTACCTGGCTCTGATTGCTTGAAGGATTTAGAAATGTTTAATTTCTTATTCTCAAATCCCGACTATCGACCTGATATGTTGAAGATCTACCCGACAGTGGTTATTAAGGGGACAAAATTGTATGATTGGTGGAAAAAAGGAAAACATATTCCATATTCAAATGAAGAATTAATAAAATTAATAGCAAATATCAAACAGAATATTCCATCCTATGTAAGAATTCAAAGGATCATGCGAGATATTCCTGCAAATTTAATAGAAGCGGGATGTAAAAAAAGTAATTTAAGACAACTCGTTCAAGAAAGGTTGAACCAATTAGGAAGTAAATGTAATTGCATTAGGTGTCGAGAATATGGCTTTAACAAAAGAAAACAACTTAAAGAGGAGAGCTTATTCGATGATATTGAGTTATATCGCCTTGATTATAAAGCATCTCAAGGAAAAGAAATTTTTTTATCCTATGAAAATAAAAAAGAGGATTTTTTAGTCGGATATCTACGCTTAAGAAAACCCTCTGAATTTGCTCATAGACCTGAATTGAACGATGAAGAAACCATGATTATAAGGGAAATAAAGGTAGTAGGGGAATTAGTTCCTAAAGGTTCAAAACCAATTCTATTTTCACAGATTCAGCATAGAGGGTATGGTAAGTTATTAATGAATAAGGCTGAAAAAATATCTGCTGAAGAATTTAACGCGAAAAAGCTCTCTGTTATCAGTGGCATAGGAGTAAGAGATTGGTTTTACTTTCAAAATTATAAAATTGATGGTCCATATGTTTCAAAAATATTGTAAAAACTTTTTTTTAATAAAAAAAATTAGGTATAAAATTACTTACAAAAGTAATTATAAAAGAAAAATACTTATAAAAGAAAAATTACTTATAAAAGAACTTATAAAAGAAAAAAAGTGGAAAAAATGAATTGCGAATTTTGTAAAAAAACGATGACACGAACGCGTGTAAAACATATAAATATATGCCAGCCCGAACCCGTTCATATATTTTGTTCAAAGGATTGTAAAAATAAATGGTGTTTTGAAATTCAGAATGTTAAAAAAACCTCTTCGAAGTAAATTTTTAAATTATTTATTTTTTCGTTGATTATTTAAAAGACACGTGATTATAGTGGAAAAATATGATTATAAGAAAATAGGTCTTAAATGTGGGCTTGAAATACATCAACAACTTGATTCAAAAACAAAACTCTTTTGTAGATGCCAAAATAAACTCCAAGGAACCAGAGCGCCCGATTTTACTCTCAAACGATTCATGAGACCAGTGCTTGGAGAAATGGGCACATATGACGAGGCAATGTTAACTGAATATGAAAAAGGAATGAGTATTATTTATGAAGGATATAATGATGTAATCTGTACCTACGAACTTGATGAAACACCTCCATTTCAATGCAATAACGATGCTAGAAGAATTGCTTTAGAAGTTGCTCTGCTTCTAAACGCTAATATCATAGAAGAAATGCATGTATGTAGAAAAAATTATTTAGACGGAAGTGTACCATGTGGTTTTCAAAGAACGATGATCTTAGGAAAAGATGGTTATATAAATTTAGAAAATGGAAAAAAAATTGGAATAGATATACTTTGTTTAGAAGAAGATGCTGCTAGAAAAATTAAAACTGAAAATAAAATTAATTACTTTAGACTTGACCGTTTAGGAATTCCTTTAGTGGAGGTTACAACTGATCCTGATATTAACGATCCTCAAGAATGTAGAGAATGTGCTGAACGACTGGGACTATTATTATGGACAACTAACGTGAAAAAGGTTTTAGGTTCGATTCGGCAGGATGTAAATGTGAGTATTAAGGAAGGAACTAGAATAGAAATTAAAGGAGTTCAAAAATTAGATTGGATACCAGTTTTAATTAATCACGAGGTTTCTAGACAACTTAAATTAGTTGAGATTAAAGAAGAAATAGAAAAAAAAAACTTAAGTCCCAAAGATATACCCAATAAATCTATTGACCTATCAAAAGTTATGGCTAAAACCAATTGTGGTTTTATCGTAAAAGGAATTAAATCCGGTAAAAAACTATTTGGCATTAATTTTAAAGGGTTTAAAGGAATATTTGGAAAAAAATTAATGGAGGATTATAGGTTTGGGACTGAAGTCGCTAGTAAAGTTAAATCTATCTCTGGCCTGAAAGGTCTTATTCATTCCGATGAGGATTTAAAGAAATACAAGTTCTCTGATAGCGATATAAAAATATTAAAAAGTTTTTTAAAATCTGAAAATGACGATTGCTTTGTTTTGGTCTTAGGAACGAAAAAAGATGTTGATAGGGCCATGAATGTCGTTGTAAATCGAGTTAAATTAGCGTTTAAAGGTGTTCCACCTGAAACCCGAAGAGCTTTAGAAAATGGCAATACAGATTTTCTAAGAGAATTACATGGCGGTGCGAGATTATATCCGGATACAGATTCCAAAGCTATAATAAATAAACTGGAAGAAATTAAGGAGATAAAAAACAATCTTCCAAATTACCCATGGATAACCATTAAAGAATATTCTAAAAAATATAAAATGGAAGAAAGACAAATTAAAGAATTAATCTTTACTGGTAATTTAAACCTATTTAAAAATTTAATGGAAATATATCCCAATAATCCTGTTTTAATCGTTACAACTTTATTAGAAACTAAAAAGGCTCTAAGAAGAGATGGTAAAGAAGTTGATCATATTAAAAATACCGATTACAAAGATATATTTTCTCTTTTAAAAAAGAAGGAAATTGGAAAAGAAGCCATTGAAGAACTCATGATCTTTAAAGCAGATTCTCCAGAACTTACAATACAACAAATAATAAAGAAATTAATGATTAAAACCATTTCTATAGAAGATCTTAACACGATTATTCAAAAAATCATTGATAACTCAATAGAACTCATTAAAAAAAAAGGAATAAGAGCTATGGGACCATTAATGGGCGAAGTAATGAAAGAAGTTAGGGGAAGAATCGATGGGAAAATTGTTTCTGAAGAATTAAAGAAAATTATTAATAATAAAATAAAGGAGTAGAAATAAATGGCAGAAAAATTAAAAGGATATAAGGGAAAAGGACTGGAACTTTTAAAAAAGAATGACATTAAAATTTGGGATATTGTCAAGATAAAAGCTAACGAAGGAGATTTTAAAGGAATAATACTTCCAAGAAACGAGTATTCTGCCCCTGGTTATGTGGAGATAAAATTGAAAAATAACTACAATATCGGAATTAATGCGTTAAATATAATCCAAATAGAAAAAATTGGAAAAAAAGAAGCTCACTATAAAATTCCAGAAAAACAATTCCCTAAAAACAAAAAGCTCCTAAATATAAAACTTTTAGGAACAGGAGGAACCGTTGCTTCACGATTAGATTATACTACGGGCGCAGTAATCCCCTCTTTTAGTCCCGGAGAATTATTTAGTTCTGTCCCCGAATTGGCAGATATATGTAATCTTGAAACTGAAATTGTTTTTGAAATCTTGTCAGAAAATATGAAACCTGAATATTGGCAAAAATTAGCCGAAAAAGTTGAAAAAGTCGCAAATTTAGGTAAAGATGGAATTATTATTAGTCATGGGACAGATACCATGAGTTTTACCGCAGCAGCGTTATCTTTCATGTTAAAAGATTTATCAATCCCCGTTGTATTAGTAGGCAGCCAACGAAGTTCTGATAGACCTTCTTCTGATGCTGCTTTAAATTTAATAAACGCAGCCATAGTAGCGCGTTCAGATCTCGCTGAAGTCGTTATTACAATGTTAGGATCCTCATCACACGATTACGGATTAATTCACAGGGGAACATTAGTCCGAAAAATGCATTCTTCCTTTAGAAATACTTTTAGAACAATAAACGATGTCCCATTAGGAATGGTAAAAAACAGAAAAATAACAATGTTTAAAAAAAAATATCAAAAAAGAAATAAATCTAAAAAAACAAGAGCCTTGATTAAATTTGAAAAGAAAGTAGCGTTGTTGTATTCTTATCCTGGATTGGATAATGAAATTATTGATTTTTACATCGATAAAGGATATAAAGGAATTGTATTAGCAGGAACAGGACTCGGGCACGTGAATACAACAATTTATGAATCTGTCGAAAGAGCAATTCAAGAAAATATGACAATCATTATGACAACTCAAACATTACACGGTTTTGTTGGAATGGACGTTTATTCAACGGGGAGAGAATTGCAAAATATCGGCGTCATTCCAGGAAAAAACCTATTGCCTGAAGTCGCATTCGTAAAATTATCGTGGGTTTTGGGACAAACAAGCAACCCACAAGAAATTAAAGAAATGCTCTTGAAAAATATCGCAGGTGAATTTTTAGAAAGAGAAATACCTATCGCTTTCAATTACAACATTGATAACCTGTTAAAAAATAATAAACTTTAAAAATAAAATAAAAAAATTATATCATTATCACAACTTCAAGAGGATGGACTTATTTCAGCGAAAATTAGAATAATTGATTTTGAAAAAGATAATTATGACGAATTATTCTAATTAATAAGAGGCGAAGCATGGAAACTTCATTATCATTATGTATTTAACGAAAAAACATATTAATAAAATTCAATTAAAAAAACCTTTTTATATCAAATCTTATTCATAAAGATTTTTATGAAAATAATAAAAAATTTATAGTTTTATTAATTAAAAGATATTAAATACTTGATTTATTATTGGTGTTAACAATCGGTAAAAGAATTTTAGTGCAAAGAAAAGGAAGGGGTAATTTATGGGCACGATCACCTAGTCATAGGCATGTGGGTCAAGTGAAATATCGTCCTTTTAAGAATAATGAAGAACAAATCAAGTTTAAAGTAATTGAACTCGTTCATTCACCAGGTAGAGGCGCTCCAGTAGCAAGAATTAGATACAATGATGATATTAAGGGATTATGGCTACCTCCTGAAGGTATTTTCGAAGGAGATATTTTTATTCAATCAAAAAAAAAAGCAGAAATTAAAGTAGGATATATTTTACCACTAAAAGAAATTCCATTAGGAACTCTGGTGTATAACATTGAAGGAACTCCGCAAGATGGAGGGAAATTTGCCCGCGCTTCTGGAGTTACTGCTATAGTAAGAAATCGCTCTGAAAACAAGGTAGAATTATTATTTAGGTCAAAAAAAAGCAAATGGTTTAACGAAAAATGCCTCTGTACAATAGGAGTCGTTGCTGGTGGTGGCAGGGTCGACAAACCTTTTGTTAAAGCTGGAAATAAGTTCTATTATGTGAGATCAAAAGCAAAAAAATGGCCAGTTGTTCGAGGCGTAACAATGAACGCCTGTTCACATCCTTATGGCGGTGGAGCAAAGCAATCGCCTCACAAACCTACAACCACGAGCCGCAATGCCCCTCCTGGCAGGAAGGTTGGTCAGATCGCAGCTCGTCGTACAGGTCATCAGAATTAAAGTGTTAATTTTTTTTTGAAATCTGATGTCTCGTATGCTTTTAAGGGTTCAATGGGTAAATTTTTAATTTCTCTAAAATGGTATAAAAGCGGTTTTACATCTGTAAAGAACGCATCTTTAAGACATTCTTCCGCTTTTATTATGTCTCCTTTTTCTTGAGCATCTTCCAACTTATTTCTGTCAATTGTTAAGACTTTAGCAAAAATCCTTTGAGAAGATAGAATTGATTGAATCATCGCTTCAATTTTGGGTTTTAAATTATGAGATTGATCTAACATGAATGATATTTTTCTAAAACCTTTGATATTTATTTTATTTAATTCGTTGAAAATTAAGAAAAGTTCGTAAGGATTTAAAGACCCAGTAGTAAGATCGTCATCACCATATTTTCGGCTGTTCAAGTGGAATCCACCTAATCGCTTCTCATCAATTAAATTCGCAACAATAAATTCAATGTTTGTTCCTTGAGCATGATGACCTAAATCTACTAACACATTAGCCCGATTTCCTAATTTTTGGCAAAATAATAGTGCAGTTCCCCAATCTGGTATATCTGTATGATAAAAGGCAGGTTCATAAAATTTATATTCAATAAGCATCGTCATGTAATTTTCCATTTTGTAGTAAACTTTATTTAGACAATCCAGAATCCAATATTTTCTTTTTATAAAATCAGTTTGCCCCGGAAAATTAGAGCCATCAGCAAACCATAAACTTAGATAAGGTGCTTTAAAAATTTTTCCAATTTCTACACAATCAAGAATATGATTAACTGCTTTATCTCTAATATCTTTATTACTATTACTTATACTTCCTAATTTGTAATCATCATCTTGAAATAAATTTGGATTAACAGTAGTAATGTTAATGCCGATATTATCTGCCATCTCCTTTGCTTTATAAAAATCATCAACTAAATCCCAAGGAATATGTATTGATAAATCGGGCGTTATTCCTGTATATTTATTAACTTGTCCTGCAAATTTAATGCGCTCAAAAAGATTTTTAGCAGCAAATTTATCTTTAAAAACGTAAAATCTTGTTCCTCCTTCAGAATATGCCCATGATGGCGTTGTTATTTTAAAATTATCTAATTTGTCTATTAAATTGTCAAATTCCAACCCACGTTTTTTAATCACTTGTTTGAATTCACTCATTTTTTTTGCATTTAAAAAGACTGTTGATAAAATAATTAAGATTTGACCAATTTTAAATTCTCTCCTTATTGCCATGATCACCTTTCAATAGTAATTTAATGCTTTCGTTTTGAATCTCCCTCACGAATAAGGACGTTTATAAGGTCATTAGCTACGATTTAAAGGATTTCGTTTTTAAAATGGATTGAATGTAAATTGAATTACCGAGAGGATTTTAAATGCTCACCCCAATTGGTTAAAAGCACTCAATCTAAAAAAAGCTCCGAGCCAAATCTTTTAAAATAACAAAATCTTTTTATCAATTAACAAATGATTTATAAATAGATATCTATATTTTTAGATAATTGACAATGCACGAAAAATATTCTAGGAAAAAAAAGAACTGCAAATATAAAAAGATTACCGGAAAATAATTAACTAATAACATGGAAAAAAGAGGTTGAATGAATAATGGGTAATGATGATTCAAAAGTCTTTATTGGAAAAAAAAATACATTAAATTATGTAATGGCCGCCATGATGAATTTAAGCGAAGGACGACCTAGCTTATTACTTGCTCGTGGTAAAACTATTTCTCGGGCAGTAGATGTTGGTGAAATCGTTATTAACAAGTTTGTTAAAGGAGCCAGCTATGGAAAAATAAAAATTGACACGGAAAAAATTTCCAACGATAGAGATGGCTCTATTAGTAACGTCTCATCCATAGAGATAGAAATTTTGCCACCACCAAAAAAATAAGCTTGTAAAAAATATTAACAAAAATTTCAGTAGAAAATTAGGAGAATTTTTCAGTTTTTTTTTTTTTATTTATTAATAAAAATTGTAACAAGTGTTTTATCTTCTTATATAAAATAAAATCATTTTCTACTTGTTTTCCCACACTATTAGTATTTTTTATTTTATTAAATAGAATTTTTTAAAGCTTCTAAGTCCTTCTGGAAATTTCCTATCTCCGATTTAGTAATCGTGTTATCGTTTATCTTTTGTACCATCCTTACAAAATCATTAATTAATGAATGCTCAATAACCGTACAAGTTTGGTTTAAAGTATTAACTTCTAAAATTAAAGCAGATTCTAATTTTACTCCCATTCCAAGAACATCCTTGAATATTAAATCATTATCTTCTGAATATGATATAACTAATATGTCCTCTCCTATTTGGGAACCATCGTTTTTTTTTATTATTTTAAATTCACACATGTCTAATTTTTCACTCCTTTTTTAATCGTTAAATAAATAACCTCAATTTATATTAATAAAAACAATTTTTTTAAATTGTCTTTAATAATCTTTAATATAGCAATTATTTTAAAACTTATAACTAAAAAAACAAATAGAGGAAATTGATGAAATTATGACCAGGCCTTATCAAAAAGCAAATATTCCTGGGCCAGAAATGGGTACAAGCGTTTTCGACCCTAATGTAATGGCGAATATCTTACAAACACCGAAGAAAAAGATATTCGTCATCGGCTCAGAAGCTTTAAGTAAAAATTTTACTCTTGAAGGAAAACCAGTTGTAGAATATTTCGTAGAAATTGCTAAAAAACTAGATTGCCAAGTAGTCGCAACCGGGCACGCCTACATTTATTTAAAGGATAAAATTGACGCCAGCAAATTGAGAGACATGTCTCTGATAAACATTACCGGCAGATTATCCGATAAAAATTGGAAAGGTTTCGAGGGGGAAGGTCAATATGAAATGGCTATCTTTGGAGGACACCAAGTTTTTTATGTGAGTCAAACTTTATCCAAATTAAAAAACTTTACAAATTGGCTTAGAACTATAGAACTCGATAGATACTCACATCCTAACGCAAGATTTAGCTTACCAAATTTCAGCAACGAGGATTGGAAAGTTTTTCTAGAAAAATTAATTGAAAAATTATAATTTTATAAAAAAAAAATTAAAAAAATAAAATGAGGCATGAATAAATATGAGTTTTGAAGATATTCCTGTTCCAATCGGTCCGGTCTACGAGGGTGAACGCATACGGGCTAAACAGATGTATGTGGAACTCGGCGGACCAAAGATAGATAAAAAATTTGAACTTTGCAGGGTGGTTCCTGCTAAAGAGATTAAAGATGGTAGCGTAAAAATACTAGGCCTTGACCTGAAAGACATGGAGGAAGGCTCTCGTCATCCGATTGGAATCTTAATTGAAGTTGCCGGAGAACAATTAGAAGAAGATTTAGAAGCAGTATTCGAAAGAAGAATTCACGAGTTCTGTAATTTTGTAAATGGTTGCATGCATTTAAATCAACGCTATACCAATTGGTTGCGTATATCTAAGACCGCCGTTGAAAAAGGATTTAACTCTTTTAACTTGTTAGGGACAGTTCTTATTAGACTTTTTAAGGCAGAATTACCCATTGTTGAACAAGCTCAAGTAACTTTCTATACTGAAGCGAAAGAAATCGTAAAACCTCACGCCATAGCAATGGAAATATACAATAAAAGAGACGAAAGAGCTCGAACCATTCACGATAGCGATGTAGACATGTTTTATGGGTGTGTTTTGTGTCAATCATTTGCACCTACACATTGTTGCTGTATAACTCCCGACAGAACTTCTCTTTGTGGAGCAATTAATTGGTTTGATGCAAGAGCTGCTGCTAAAGTGGATCCCAAGGGGCCAATTTTCGAGATCCCACCTGGCGATTGTTTAGATGAAATAGCTGGTGAATATAGTGGAGTAAATGATGTATTAAAAAAGCGAACATTAGGAGAAATAGATAGAATTTTCCTATATTCTGGAATGGAATTTCCACATACAAGTTGTGGTTGTTTTGAAGCGATTGATTTTTATATACCAGAGGTAAACGGTCATGGTATAGTTGATAGAAGTTATGGTGATGTAGCAATTAACGGATTGCCGTTCAGCGCAATGGCGAACCAAACTGGCGGAGGTAAGCAGATGCCGGGATTCAATGGTATTAGTATTCAATATATAGCATCTCCTAAATACCAACAATACGATGGACAACAATCGAATCTTAAAAATGGGACTGAAACTATTGTTTGGATGTCATCAACCGTAAAGGAAAGAGTGGCAGAATTTTTACCATCTGATCTTATAGATAAAATCGCGACTGAGGCGGATGTCCCGGATATTAACACATTAAAGGACTGGGTAGAAAAAGTGGAACATCCTATAATAGAGAGCGAAGCTTATAAAGCAGCAATTAGCGGTGAGGAGGAAGAGGAGGACTGGGAAGAGGAAGGAGCGATGATCCCCGTTGGAACGCAGTCATTCATGGTACCTGGTGCCGGTGGAATGGGCGGATTTAAGATCATTCTTAAAAATTGTAAGATCCACGCTGAAAGCATCATAATCAAGAAGATAGAATCCAAACGCAAAAAAAAATAATTATTATTACTTTTTTTTAATTTTTTTGATTTATTTACATTTTTCTTAAAATTTCTGCTGTTTTCTTACATCTTGATTTAAATAATTAAATCTTATTTTAACGCATTTAACGAGTTTTATAAACACACTATTAAAATTTTTCAAGTGCTAATTTTTGATTTAAATACGCCCGGTTCCATTATCAAAAATAGTCAATAAAAATTCGACAATTCAATTGTAAGGAAAAAAAAAAGAATTGAAAATTAATTTGAATTAAATACAAAATATAGTAAATAATTTGTTTTAATTGTTTTCTACTTATTACCTTTAGCAGCATTTGAAGTAATCGCTTCTAATATGCGGGGCCAAGTTTCAGGTGGCATGCTATGTCCCATACCATCAATTATTAGCAGTTCTGAACCATTTATTGCTTTTGCAGTGTCCTTTCCACCCTCAACTGATACGAGAGGGTCATCTCCTCCATGGATTACGAGAGTTGGTGCTTTTATTGTGGCAACTTTTTCCCTTCTATTTCCAGTTGCCATTATTGCCGCTAACTGACGAATATATCCTGGTGGGTAAAAACAACGATCATATGATTCTGTAGCAATTTTTCGTGCTTTTTCTTCGTTAAAAGGAAAACCAAAACCATAAAGAACGCGCATGCGTTTAATAGATTCCTCAATACATACTTCACGATCTGTAGGTGAAGGTTCGAGTAGTATTTTAATTGCTTCTTGCTTTGGTGGTGGAAGATCAGGGTTACCTGTCTAGCTCATTATCGAACAAAGGCTCAGAACTCGCAACGGATGTCGATACCCTATAATTTGTGTTATCATCCCACCCATTGAGGCTCCACAGATATGTGCTTTTTGAATATTGAGAGCGTCCAGAACTCCAATCGCATCGTCAGCCATATCGTCCAATGTATATGGTGCACTGATGGGCTCACCCTTTTGAGCCGCCATGAATAATTTCATTACATCTGGCTCACCAGCTTCTTCAAGTTTTGTTGATAGTCCAACATCTCGGTTATCAAATCTAATCACATAAAAACCGCGGTTAACAAGCAGTTCGCAAATTTCTAAATCCCATCTAATCATCTGAGCTCCAAGACCCATGACTAAAAGTAAAGGTTTTGATGATGGATCTCCAAATATTTCATATTCAATTTCAATATTATTAACTTTTGCTTTAGGCATTTTTTTTTCTCTTAATATAATCTCTATTATAATTTAAGTTAATTCTTATTTTTTCTTCATTTATTCATATTGAACTAAAAATTGATAAAATCCAGAACCTATATTGAAAATAGCGTGATTTTCTTCTAATTTTTTAAATTCTATATCAGTCGTAGGCTCGATAATTTCATTATTTCTCCAAATGGTAGCGTCTCCTTCTTTAATAACGCAATCCTTATCTTTAATTGAAATCCAAACCTCAGCATTACAACCAACGGGAATCTTAATTGTAAGCTTAAGATTGGTCTCATTCTTTTCCCAAGAACTATATATAACGCCTTTGATTGTTTTAATACTTGCGTTAGAATAACTCATGGTGTTTGGGATAAATGGTTTTATTTTTAATGATTTACAACCAGGTTCTAACGATTTAATTCCTGCTAATGTATTATAAAACCACGTATCTACAGATCCTAGCATGATATGGTTATGTGAATTCATTCCAAGCCCTTCTAATTTTTCCCATCGTTCCCATAATGTCGTTGCGCCCTCTCGGATCATGTAACCATATCCGGGGTAACTTTTTTGATTGATTAATTTATATGCTACTTCAGGATAACCATTTTCAGTTAATACATCAAAGATGTATCGTGTTCCTACAATTCCCGTATCAATGTGAAAACTAAATTCTTCTTTAATGCCTTCAATTAAAGTTGAGAGTACTTTTTTCTTTTTTTTCTCTGGAACCATATCTAAATAAAGTGGTAGAATATTTGACGTCTGGCTAATAGTTCTATCAACGGGAGAAAGTTTTATAATGTCATAAACTCCCTTTAGAAATTTTGCATTAAAAGCCTCTTTAATATCTTTAGCTTTATTTGAAAAATATTCGTAATCTTCTTGATTTCCCAAAATTTGAGCTATTTTAGCCAGATGATGAGCGTCATGGTAGTAGTACCAAGATGAAGTTAATTCAATAGGAGTTTTTCTTGACACGACGGAAGATGGAGAACACCAATCTCCATATTTTCCAAAATCGATAAGATTTTCTTTTGCCATGGAGGAAAGATGCTCAACATATTTTTTCATACCTTTATAATGTTCTTCAAGAATTCTGATATCATGATAATACCAATAAAGATACCACGCAATAGTTATATATGCGGTACCCCATGCCGGATCTGCGGGATAAAATTTCCAATAAGGTGGAACTACATCAGAGAGGCTGCCATCTTCCCTTTGGCATAATTTTATATCGCGCAAGTATTTTGAATAGAATCTAACCATATCAAAATTAAAAATTGCTTCTTCCACTATTAATTGGGCATCACCCAACCAACCATTTCTCTCATCTCTCTGTGGGCAATCAGTAGGGACGCTCATGAGGTTGCTTAATTGACCCCAGATAATGTTTGTGTGTATTTGGTTAAATAAAGCGTTCGAGCAAGAAAAGTCTCCTACTCTACTAACATTTGTATGAAAAAATAGTCCTTCAATGTTATTCATGGTTGGAACTCCTGGGAACCCCGTTATCTCTGCATAACGAAAGCCGTGATAAGTAAAGTGAGGTTCAAATATTTCTTCTCCTTCTCCCTTTAGGATGAATTTATCTGTTGCTCTTGCACTTCCATTAGTAGCGGTATTTAATGTTCCATCTTCATGAACTAATTCAGAAAATCTTAAGGTTATTTGACATCCACGAGGACCACTTACTTTTAATCGAATAAAACCTGTAAAATTTTGACCAAAATCACAAATATACATTTCTGGTTCAGGATTATATATTTTTTTAGGTTTAAGAATTTTCGAAATTCTTATCGGTTGCATCATTTGAGAGGCTAAATCATGTCCTTTTACATTGATAACAGTATCCCAAGAGGAATCATCAAAATTAGGCTCGTCCCATCCATTAATATCAAGTCTTGCGTCGTAAGTTTCTCCGTAATATATACCATTTTCAATAATAGGTCCTTGGGAAACTTTCCAGCTTTCATCAGAACAGATTATATTGCTCGTCCCATCCTTATAATGAATATTAATTTGTAAAATGAGTTTAGGAAAGTCCTGACCAAAGCTTTCAATGCAGCGTCCATTTCCTAAAATAATCCCTATTGCGTTTTCAGATTTTAACGAATGAGTAATATCATACGTGGAGTACAAGGCAATTTTATTATAATCGGTTTGAGCGGGTTCAAGTATTCTGTCACCTATTTTTTTGCCATTAATTCGAAGTTCATAAAAACCTAATCCACAAACATAAATTTTTGCCACTTCTACAGGTTTATCCATGTTAAATTCTTTTCTTAGATAAATGCCATAAAACTCTTTAATCCTACCTGTGAGACCACTAATTCCTACTTTATATTGAAACGCTTTTTTTGCTTTTTTATCAATAAATTCTTTTCTACTTATCCATTTAGCTTGCCAATCTATATTACTTAATAAAGCAGTTTCAAAGGTTGCTATATCGCTATATGAACTTTCGTTTCCATCAATATCCCACCATTTTACGCGCCAATAATACTTGGTATCACTTTTTAAAGATTTCCCTTTATATTGAATATTAACTGAATCGCCAGACACGACTTTATTGCTATCCCATAAATCGCCCTTTTCTGATTTTGATAATGATTTTAATGAAGAGACGATAATTTGATAAGCAGATTGAAATTGTTTTCTCTCTTCGTGTTCTAAAAGCCATGAAAAACGCGGGAAAGGAGTATCAATTTGATTAGGATTTTCAAGATATTCACACTTTAATTCAAAAGGATGTTTTAACATAGTTAATAAAAGTAGGTTTACTTATTTTAATTTATCTTGTTTATAATAAAATTTTGATTTTTATTAAAGTCTGGACAGATTATAATGTGAAACGATTTCATTTATCATTAGAAGTTATTATTTCTAATTTTTGTTCTCGTTGCGTAATAAATTTAATTATAAGAATGTTTATTATCATCGGAGCTAAACCAATAAAAATAATAGTATAAATAGCGTCTAAAACCGTATCTATTATTACAGCATTGAACAACATGGTAATAGAGTCTAATAAATAATGAGTTATAATGCATGGAAGTAGACTCTCAGTTTTAGTACACATGTAAGCAAAGAAAATCCCTCCAAAAGAAGTATATACAACTTGTATTAGTGTTATTAGAATGAATAAAAGCGCCTGATCGCTATTACCACGAATTAATGAAATTAAATTAATAAGATGGAGTAAACCAAAAATTATACCATCAAGGATAATTGCCTTCTTCTGCGAAATTTTCTTCAAAAGTAATGTCAAGATGACACCTCGAAAGGCAATTTCTTCCCAAATACCCGGGTTAATCGCGATGAGAAAGATAAGCCATCCTAATACCCCATTATCTGCATCTGGAGAAGTAAACAAGACATTAAGGTCAAAAACGAATGTCCCAAAAAGAAGAGCGCCGCAAAATTTGCATAGACAATAGGTGCCTGCACAAATCAGACCAAGTAAAATATTGCGCCGCAAAGGTTGAATTGTACTAAGGTGAATCGTTTTATTGTATTCTCTGAACGATTCTTTACCGTTTGGAAGGTGTAATCCAAATGGAACTATTAAAAACCATAAAATTGCCTGAAAAGCAAAAGAAAGAAGAGTATTGAGGAATAAAAAATCAATTATAGAAATTCCCTGCAATAAAAGAAAAATAATCAGCGAAGGCAAGACGAGGAGTATTGCGTATAGTATTAAAAGAATAACAATCCCTATATACAAATTATCGCGTATTTTAACCATTTTTTTATCAATGTGATTAAAATTTAATTTTATTTAAATTCATTTTTAAGAGGTTGCTTTCTTCAAATATATTTTTTCCTTATCTTTTAATTAACTTTTTAGTAAAATTTTTTTAGAATAAAAAAAATAGAAAAATTACCTTAAAAAGATGTATTTATTTAGAATAAAAAAAATTGGTGAATAATTTAAATGGAAACAGAAAAATTACCTCGAAAAGAAATATTTACTTACGCACTTGGAAATATTCCAAATACTCTTCTTGCTGGAGTATTCATGTTGATGTACGTGAATTTCTTCTGGAATTTTTTAGGTTTAAACCTTACTTTATTTATCATTGGCCAAATTATTTACGCTACGATAAACGCGCTTAACGACCCGATCACGGGTCATTTAAGCGATAAGACTAACATTGATAAGTGGGGAAGTCGAAGGTTAATATATATCAAATACGCAGGACCAATATGGGCAGTTTTCTACTTTTTAATGTGGTTTCCATGGGATTATTCAAATCAATTTATAATATTTCTTCATTTTGTAATAAGCATATGCGTTTTTGATACATTTCTTTCTCTTGTAATAGGGTTATACATGTCTTTAATGTCTGAAATGACTGATAGTATTAAAGTTCGATACAAGTTATCTTTTTATTCCAACATCGTAATGATTTTAGCGGGGATTCCTGTAATATTTGCGCAAACTTTATTTGACTTTAGTTTACAAACATTCCAGATTTTCAACGGTGTTATTGCAATAATTTCGATTATAATGTATATAGTAGTAACCAGGAAGCTTAAAGAAAGACCAGAATTGAGAATTGAAGAGGATTATAGCCTTTTCCAAGCGATGAACGCGATTCTTAAGTCTAAAGCGTTCTTGACGCGCACGGGCTACATGTTTTTCGGAAATGTTGCGAGAGCCATGGGATTCTCGTTTCTCTTTGCCTTCATACTCATCCTAGGAAGTGGCCCGTTAATCCCCATATTATTCATGCTTGTTACATACGGCGTTGGTTTTTTGTCTCAGATAATTTACATGAAAACTGAAAATAAATGGGGAATTAGAAAGACAATTCTTGTTCTAAAATCTTTTTTAATTATAACAAACCTAATTAGTTTTGCGATAGTTCTCAGCATTGATTCTACTCCAATAATTTGGATTTGTATCGCTATGGTTTCAATTTTTACAGGATTTAATGTCTTTGATTTCGTCCTTTTAACTTTGGCAATTGACGAAGACGAAATTAAACGGGGAAGTCGACGGGAAAGCATATTTCAAGGAACTAGTTCACTTATATTTAAACCTGCAGACAGTTTAGGACCAATAATTGCAACTATCATTTTAACTTCTTATGGCTTTATAACAGGTTCAATAACCCAAGATGCGACTGCTATTATCGGAATTAAATTCATTTTATTTGTAGCTCCTGCTATAGTGCATGCGATTAGTTTGATCTTCATATATTTTTTTCCTTATCACGGAGAAGCTTTAGAAAAACTGCATATCGATTTGTTGGAATTACACGTAAAAAAGAAAGAAAATTACGAACTAGGTAAAGGCTACAAGTATGGGAGTGGAAATCAATAAAACCATAAAAATAAAATTTGAATTAATTTAAAGTAAAATTTAAAGAAATGAGTCGCAACGAATCTTTCTTGAAATATTTAGATTATCTAGAGAGATTTGACGATACGAATGATATAACTTTTGAAATAGACGATAAAGTCGTTGTTAATAGTAAAACCTCAATTAAAGTAGTTTTTAGAGCCAAGAAAGAATATCCTCGTCGCACTCGATTTAGGTTCATAATTCCTTGGGGTTGGCAACCTGTTGATAAAAAAAACGATTTTTGTACGATAAAATCTTCAGTAAAAGGAAAAGTTAGATTAACTAACTCTCAATTAATGTTGGCATATATTTTAGATGAACCATTGAATAGTGGAGGAATAATTGAATTTAATTACAATGAATTAAAAAAAATTAACACTGCTGGAGATATTGCTTACATAGACGAGGTATACTGTGCTTTAGACATTAGGCTTCCCAAAGATGAGTTATATACAAGAATAGGTATTAAAACAATTTCAATGACCTCTGACAAGACTTCCTTCTTTCTCGTTAAAATACCTACGATTTATCAAGGGACTCCAGTAGATATTGAAATCGTTGCTTTAGATAGATTTGGAAACAGAGATTATAATTTTAATGGAAAAGTAGAATTTAAGGGGGATGGTTGTTTAGATTTCCCAAAAGACGCAATAATGGAAAAAGGTTACATTAAGATTGAACAAGCACTGAGATTTAAGGGAGATAGACGCTCTAGTTCAAAGATTAGCAAATTATTAAGATATAATACCGGGTTCACATTATTTCCTGTTTTTCCCGAGTTATTATTAAATATTGGAAAATTACGCGTTAAAAGCGGAGAAATATCGGGAAATTCGAATCCAATTGTTTGGGACGAAGATATTACAACTCAGGTTTATTGGGGCGACACCCACATTCACACGCGAGAATTTTCTGATGGGATCGGAACAGGCAAGGATGCTTTCCATTACGCAAAAAAAGTTGTTCTTCTCGATTTCGCTGCTTTAGGAGATCATTTAAACCAAAGAAGCAATGAGTTCATGGAAGGTCGAAAAAATGTCTTATACCCCTATAACAAAATAATTTGGAAATCTTTAATAGACTTATGTAAGGAATGGAGTGATAAGAATTTTATTGCAATTCCAGGGTATGAATGGTCAGGAAGAAATTTCTATGTGAAATTCGCAACAAGATTAAACAGTCCTTACGAAGCGATAAGCGATAAAGTAATCTTGTTTCCAATTGACTCTGCTGAAAATGCCCCATTGATAGATTACGCGTCCAAAGAAGGTTGTTTCCAGCACCAATTGTATGAAGCACTTAATGGGGTAGAATGTGTTATTATCACTCATTCACCTATTAGTTTCGTTATGGGTACTTCGTGGACCGAAGTAAATAATGAAATGGAAAAAGTTGTAGAGATATATTCTCAGCACGGTTCAAGTGAATCAATAAGAATGGGATATAGACCTTTAGTTAATAATAAGAAAAAAGGTAGCGTTATTCATGCTTTAAATAATGGCTTTAAATTGGGATTTATTGGAGGGGGTGATGATCACTATTCGCACCCGGGATGTCCAATTAGACAATATAAAATGAAAAATATAGTACCAATACTAAGATATCGCCCGGGAATTGCAGCTATTTTCTCGGATAAATTAAATTCTAAGAGCTTGATAAAAAATCTAAATAAGCGAAATTGTTATGCCACTACAGGGGAAAGAATGTGGATAAAAATAAGAATTAATTCTGCTTTAATGGGTCAAGAAGTAGAAGTTTCTGAATCTCCAACAATAATAATAACTGTTTGTGGAACTAAAAAACTTGAAAGCGTAGAATTAATTAAAAATGGGACTACAATTGCTATTCGAACTCCAGCATTTGATAGAATTAAATTTGCATATAAAGATAAAGATTTAAAAAATGAGGAAAAAGCTTATTATTATGTTCGGGCTACTCAATTTGATGAAGAGCGTGGATGGAGTTCTCCTATTTGGGTAAAAGCAAAATTCACGTGAATTTTATAATTTTTAATAGTTTTTTAACATACCATCAAAAAATTATCCTCTAATTTGAAAGTTTTTTTAATACATTTATCTAATTCAATATCATGACTTTGAAATCATTTTTTAAAAAAAATAAATTTTTTTCGATATTTACTACTTTGTTTTTAATCTGGATTGTCTTTTTAGCAGTTTTGAGCGTGATTGCTCAGCGACAAGTTGTTTTTTACGATGCTCGCTATCATAAAGATGTATCTTCCGATTTTAATTCGAGAATACCGTTTACTAGATATATAATAGAACCTTTTTACGGGATACCGTTTATTTTAGAAATTTCTTTCGAGTATTTGATAGGTTTCATGCTTATATTTATTATCTTTAGGCTCGTTTATTTATTACTCGTGAAAAAAGGGTTAATGACTTCTAAAAAATATCAGCTTGTAAAGTATATAATAAAAGATTTCGTGAGGTCTTCTTTTATAATATTAGGAATAATGATTTTAACCATGTTAATCATTATAGGTGTCGGATTTTTTACCATTGGATTTTTTTTCGTAAATAGATATTTCATGGTGATAATACAGGTAGGTACAACGGTGAGTGCTATACTTATTTTAATCAAAACGGCTTATATTTTATTAGTCCTGTGTCATCCTAAGCATAAATTTAATTATTCGACAAAAAAAAGATACTTGCCTCCTGAAAAAAGACCACTTGCTACCAAATATTGGAGGTTAACGAGGAAGGAATTTGTATATTTGATTGGAATAGTACTAATACTTGTTGAAGCACATGTGCTTTTATTATCCACGCAATTTCCAAGCCATGTTATAGAAACGGATTTAGACGATAACGAATTTTTATTTGATTTCCACGTGCATACGACCATGTCTGATGGATGGTTAACGGTCGAAGAGAGGGTTCTTTGGTACATTGAACACGGGATAACTGGAGCAGCATTTTCAGATCACGATAATACTCGTGGATGTAGAACTGCCCGTAATTTCGTTGAGCAAAACGGGTTAAATTTTACGGTTATAATTGCTGAAGAATGGACAGACCACGAGAACAATATTCACATGAATTATTATGGACTTACGGAAGAAATTGTACCTCTTGAATCTGAAGTACCTGGTGGACCTAAAGCTTTAAACGCATCAGATATGATAAAATACGTTAAATATTGGGGTGGTTGGGTAATAGTTAATCATTATAACAACGATGAGAACGAAAATGGTGGCATCGGCGTTCCTTATACGTACAAACAATTACGTGATTGGGGTGTTGATGGTTTCGAAATAATCAATCATGGGGGAGTAAGGGACGAAGAAATACGACAATTTTGCTTGAGTAACAATCTAATATGCATCGGGGGGTCAGATACCCATACTAACGAAGATTTGAATACCATCGTAAAACTAAGGTTGGCTAATCCTAAAGATAAATCCGTGGACAATATTTTTAAAACTTTGAAAAATAATAAGCACGAAGTAATTGCGATAGATCAATATCCAAGAACAATTAATTTTCCTAATGATTTAGACGACATTGGTTTTTTTATAATTGAGAGATTTTTTAATTATATTCATAATCTTGACTCGTTTCAGGTTTTATCGTGGATGTCATGGTCTTTCGGAGGTTATTTGCTATTCTTTTTAATTTATCGAAAAATAAAAAAAGTAGATATTAATTCTTTAAATGCCAAGATACTTTAAAAGGGTATCTTGCATTTTTTTTATATTAAAATAACACAATTGGATTTGTTGTTGTATTTGAAAAAAAGAATGTAATTAAATATAATAACCAGTATTGTCTTCATTTACTTTATTGTTATCGTCATCGCCATCATCGTCATCGTCTTTTAATAATTTCTTATAAAAATATTTCATTATTTCTTCCGGATTTCCATTAGGATCCATGTCTTTAAAATCGCGGGGGTCAATTTTAATAATACCTCCTCTTTTAAAGGGAATCATTTTACTGCGAAATTCTTTTTCCATTTTTTCTTCTTCCTTAGCCTTTAAAGATAATTCTTTTTTCATTAAATCTCGCAATTCATTAGCAACAAGTTCATCTAATTCGGAAGGTTCAAATTCCAATAAAGTTTCTGTTCCATAGAGTTTAGTCGTTCTTCTAATTGCTTTATCTTTTTTATACTCTGAAATCAGATCCATGTTCTTAAGACTTAATAAGTTTAAGATATTAAGCCAATCAAGTTGGACGCTCCAGCTATTTTCTTTTTCTGACATTTTTTTTTAATCGTCTTTTTTACGAGTAATAAAAATTTTCGATTTTAGTTAAACTTTTTTTTTCCAATCCTATTATTGAATCACTAAAAGAAACTTATAAATTTATGTCCTTTATTTTATAAAAAAAGAAATTTTAAAAATTGAAGAAAAATCTTAAATAGAGATAATTATAAAAGCGTTTTAATTTCACTCAAAAATCAAAATGAGTTTTTAAAGACGCTCCAAAATCTTTAAGTAGAGAATTATCAAATTCAGCAAATTCATATTTTCCATGGGGAATCTTTTCTATAGAAGAAAAATACTTTCTAAACGAGCTCTCATAATCGTTTGCACACATGTTATTTTCTTCTCCAAACTTAATTTCTCCAAATTTTAACAATATATCCGAAGTCATGCTACCCATTTTTCATTTTCACCTCTTACTATTATTTTAATTAACTAAAATATTTGTTTGATTAAATGTGTTTTTATATAAATGCATGGATTGATATTTAAATATTATTACAATATTGACAATATTGAAAATATTATAAAAAAGAATTAAGAAAAAAGTATATAAAGAACACTTATATTTAGATATTTCATCACTATTGAAGTTACTTTTCAACACAATTTAGAAAAAATTAATTGTTTTTTTTTAAGTTAATATTTAAAGAATATTTGTCGTCACGGCGTTACCAAACTTTTTAGGATCTGATGTGGCTCCTATAAGCTGCAATTGTTTTAGGATTAAAAAATGGAGAAGGCATATTATTTATGAAATAGGATTGTTTTTATTTTTATCGAATGGGATAATGGTAGGAAGAAATAATTAGTACTCACGAATTCAAATTAAGGCAAAAAGAAACAGAAATAATTATATATTCATTTTTATAAATTAATAATATAAGGACAATATTGTATTTTTTATCTTCATGCACGGACATGAAAGAATAATGAAAAGAAAGATTGATAATAAGACTTATTTGAATTATTTATT
>JAUWRB010000218.1 GCA_030610785.1 Promethearchaeota archaeon
CAAAAAAAAAACAATTAATAAAAAATAAATAAATTATAAAAAAAATTAATCAGATTTATATAGGTATTTCAATAGGTTTAATTCCTTTCTTTTTTTTTTCCCCATTTCCAGTGATTTTTTAATTAACATCTTAATTTCATCAATAGTAAATGTGGCTGATCCACTTTTTTGAATGGATGTTATTTTACTTTCAGTAACTGATATTGAAATCTTTCCATCACAAACTAATTCTTCGGGTAAGTTAGGGTCTAAAAAGATGATGTCGTCGATTTTTCCGTATGTGAATACTATAGGTAATTCTTTTACTATTTCTTTCCCCGTCAAATAACTTCCGGTCCATTCGACTGCGTCATTTTTCCATTCACCTTCAGGAATATGGGCGGAAATTAAACTTATTAAAGCGCCCAACCCACCTGCGTCAATTAAATTACCACCATAATTAATCACGTAAAGATCTAAAAATAATATGTATACCGCTTCTTTTTCTTTTATACAGAGCTTTTTTGTTTGCACGCAATCTGCGTGTCGAATTCCACGATCAACTACTCTTGCTAATTCAATTGATTGTTCGTTGGGGGGACCTCTCTCAAAGAGAGGAGATGCTAAAGGCAATAATTCTGCCATAACAGTGCATACACCTTCGTTTGGAAGGTCTGGAAAAGGTCTGCCCACGTCGTATTTTAATCCGATAATTATTCTCGTGTTTCCCAAAATGACATCAGCTGAACCTTCCGCAGATTTAATAATATCACTTTTAATACTTAATTCACGATAATCCCACAGTCCCCTGCCATCAATTCTTTCTTCTTTTTTTAAGTTGTTTTTAATGTAATTTCTTTCAATAGTCGAAATAACTCGTTTTATATTCATCATTTTAAATCAACACCTCCATTATCATTTTCTTGGGAATTTTTTTCTTCTTCTTTTTGAATTTCAATATATTTGCATTTTAAAGCTTCATTTTGTTTTTCATGAATTAATTTTAACGCATCTTTAGCAAGGTCCAAGCTTTCATTCATCTCTTTTAGGTTCATATCCCCATCAAATTGCAATAACGAAATTTCCTCGTTAAACCACGTGATTGCACAAGGTAAATCGGCTTCTCCCGCCTTATCTTCAATTCCAGAAAGATCGACTATTATTTTTCCATCTATTTTTCCTATGGCAACACTGGAAACCAAACTTCTCATAGGAATACCTGCATCTGCTAGCGCCAAGGCAGCAACTGTTGTACTAGCGCACCTAGTTCCGCCATCAGCATCCATTACCTCAATAAATACTTCAAAACTAGTACTCGGATATAGTTCAAGGAACAAAACAGGTCTTAAACAATCTGCAATGACCATTGAAATTTCTTTCTCCCTACGTCCTGGTGCTGGCTTTTTACGTTCGAAAACAGAATATGTTGTCATTCTATAAAATACGCGTAAAATTCCCCGATCAGGTTTAGCTAAATGATGTGGATGTACATCCCTGGGTCCATAAACAGCAGCAAATATCTTATTATTGCCCCATTCAAGGTATGCTGAGCCATCAGCGTTTTTAATGACACCCACTTCCATTTTTATGGGCCTTAATTCGTTTTCTTTTCGACCATCAAGTCTCTTTCCATCTTCTCTGAATAACTTTTCAGGATATTCATCTTTTATTATTAATGGCATTACTTAAATTCCTCTTTTTTTTTTTCATTTTCAATATATTCTTTCATTCTATCAGTTAAACCACTAGTGTGCGCTTCTGAGGCGATTTTATAAATTGCTCCAATCAATAAACGCTCGTAAGCGATGTTGTCACCCTTGAGCCAAATGCGGCCGTTTTGAGTGACAAAAATATTACATTTAGTTAAATTTTTTAGCATTTTAATCATTGACCCGTTTCTCCCTATAACTCTTGGTATTTTGGGCGGATCTATAGAAATTACTATTCCATCTCTTTTCATTCCTAAATAACGCCCAACAGTAGTCAATTCAGGCTTATTTAAACGATCTGCTGAAAGAATTTTAACAATTAAAACATCTCCAATTTTATACATCTCTGTTGATACATCATCATAAGAACGAGTATTTCGCCCCATTCGTCCCTTTTCTTGGCTTATTGTGTTTTTAGGTTTGAGTTGGCCGAAATCTTTCGAATTTATATCGCATTTATATTTCACGGGGTTTTTATCAACGATTACTGCTAAAACTTTATCTCCCGCTTTAGGTGTATAAAAACCTCTAAGAGGAATCACATTAATATATTTTTTTTTTATTTGTTTTAATCCTATGCATAGAGAAGTTATTTTATTTCTTTCCTTATTAAATATTGCTCCTCTCCCGGGAATAAAATTATTAACATCTTCTGTTAAGACTTCTCCAGGTAATACGAGTTCTCGCGAAATTTCTTCCATTTCAAAATCGTCATCCTCTAGAACTTCTTGTTCTTTATCTTCCATTTATATCAAATCTTACTTTATCCATATTTTATCTTTTAATATAACCAATCAATAAAAAATAATACAAACAAGTTTCTTAAAAATTTTCGGTCTAGGATTTTAGAAGTTTTATTTGAACTCTTCCGTGTGTCAACTTATTCAATTTATCAATTAATTCCATTTGGAATCCTGCAGGCAAGCTAACTACGGAAACCCAAGATCCATCAGATTGCCATTCTTCTTTTTTAATTTGTACGAATTGAGCAACAATATTATATCCTTTTGCTGTAAACGATGAGGGTATTTTAATAGCCATCTCAACTTGTTCCATTCGAATGGGAATAATGGTTTGAATTTTTTTAATAATATCATCAACCTGTTCTTCAGCACTCTTCATTAAATCTATTTTTACTCTTGCTTCTTCAATTGCTTTTTCAATTCTTTGATAAGGATGTGGCTTTTTATTCTGTGGATTTATAGCGTTTTTACTTATAATAGTTATTATCTGCTTTAATTTTTTAGCGCTCTCCTCTTCCCTTTGAGCTATTGTCCATTGAATTTCTCCTTCTAATAGAAAATGGCCTGCAATTCTCATACCGTCTGTAGTGTTAAAAACGACTTCCATATCGCCATCGGTAGCTTTTTTACCTCTTTTTAAATCTTCAAATACAGTAAAACTTTCAAATATCATCTCTAAATTAATTTGTGGGTCGTTTATTATTTCGTCAATGGTTAGGCGAGATTTTTTACTCCCTGCTTTTAGTCGGTTATTGATTTCTTCCCTAATAATTTTTTTTGCGTCCCAAGAATTTTTTGGATCTAATAACATTTCAAAAGTCCTTCCCGCCTTCTCAATGCGTCCAATGATATAACCACCCAAATTAATTCTAGCTCTATCGATCATGTTTCGTTTTTATAAAATTTCTTATTGAATTATTTTTCTTCTTTTTTTCTCATCTTTTCCAACATATTGTCGTTTTGGTATGAGATAAATTAATAAGGTTATTACCTTGAATTTAAATATAATATTTGCTTAAGGAAATTATACTTTTTTTAACAATTCTTCCTTTTCATCCAAATTTAACAATTTAAAGTTAATATCCTCTTTCAATATGAAAGCAATATCGCAAGTATTTTTATTTAAATTTTCAGACATTAGCTCTTTTAAAACCTTTAAAGGTAATAACTTTAAATCTTCATCGTTAATATCCTCTTTATAATGTTCTTCCAAGTAAGCTCTTGCTTCAGTTGCTCCAGACCCAATCGAAAATGCTTTATATCCCCACATTGCTCCGCTGGGGTCTGTTAAATACAACGAAGCTTGGTTATTACCCGGATTAATTCCCGCTATTAGAAAAGAGACGCCAAATGGGCGCACGCCCGCGTTTTGGGTAAATGCTTGCTTGTACTCGCAAATATTTAGTGTACAATCTTTTACTGAAATCATTTCGTCGTAATTTAAAAGATTTACTTGTGCTTGAATACGAGCACGATCAATCAAGACTCGTGCGTCCGCAGTCAAACCTGCTATGGCAACGCCAATGTGGTTGTCGATTTTAAAGATTTTTCCCGAACCTATACTTTCTTGAAGGTCGGAGTTTTTTTTTTCTACCGCAAATACAACAGAATTATTATTTCTACAAACAATTGCAGTAGTTCCTCTTCGGACTGCTTCAATAGCGTATTCTACCTGAAATAAACGACCTTCTGGCGAAAATTGCGTAATAGCCATATCGTAGCCTCTTCCTGCTTGTTGGAACATTATATAACTCCCGAAATTATTATTTTTTATTATTTTTTATTTTATTTTTTTAAACTTTATTAAAAGGAATAAATTTAGGATTAAATTTATATTTTTTTTAAATATTCTATTAAAATTAGAAAAAATCAATTAAATTCATAATATCCTTCAAAAAATTCATTAAAGAGTAAAAAATCGGTCAATTTTTAATTATTAATTAAAAATTACTATATATTAAGGTTTAAACTCACCCCAAGCAACTTTATTGACATGTATGCTCCATTCTAAGATTATCAATCCCTCGTCTCTTGTATGAGCGATGAGATAATCTCCCTCTTTAGTGATGGAGCCAACAATATTCCCTTTTCCTCCCGTAATATTTTTTGCCGCCAGTTGTATTTCGTCGTTTTTTAATGTTGCAAATCTTGAGTTCTGAAACACGAGAGCGGGTTCTTTATTTTTCCAAGTATCGAGAATCTTTTTTGCTTCATCATCGGTTAGTGGAAAATCTCCTGATTTAAACAGAATTTTTCCCTCAGCACTTAAAAGAAAGACTTCTTCAACTCCTTCATATATATTTAAAGCTTTGATTGAATCATTAAATTTTTGTTCGTCCATATTGTACACTTTTTTGATGGTTAAATTTTTTAGTGTTTAATCTTACATGGTAGTTTTAGTTTTTAAATCTTTTTTAAAACGAAGTGTGAATGGTTTTGTTTAGAAAAAAAAAATATTATTCCAATTCTTTTAAAAAAAATGTAGCAAAATTTAATATTATAAATAACCTTTTATCTAAAAAAGATTATATTACTAAGAATTAAGTCGCTTCACGGGAATTAGTGTTTTTTATTGGTAAAAAAAATTGTATTAAAAGATAAAATTTACAATATAACATCGGCAAGAAAAAGAGACGATATTTTTTCGAGATATTTAAAGTATTTAAATGAGTGCGTTAAAGGATTTCCAAAAACGACCATAAAAATTAAAAAATTAAGAGAATTTGATAAGAGGTTCGAAATTATAATAAAAGGTCCTGAAGAAATCTTTATTTTTAACATGTTAAAAAAAAAAATTGGCAGTATTAACGAATTTAAGGACGTGGTAGTCGGACAGTCATATATAGGGACTATGGTTGATGTGGGAAAAGTAGGATTTGGTATTTTCGTTGATTGTGCAATCCTGAATCCAAGAACAGACATCTTAATAAATTTGCATGTTCTTAGAAATCAATTATGTAATAGAAAAGCTACCACATTAAAAGAAATCATTACCGCGTTCGACTTTATTGATCATTTTCCCTTACATGTGAAAATCATTAAAATTGACAATCTTAATAATAAGTTACAAGGTGAAATAGACAATAAGACTTTAGATATATTTAATAAAATTCTAAAGGAAAACATCGAAGGCGTATTTTTAAGCGGTGAAACAAAGGGACAGTTTAAAAGAGCTATTGAAAAAAGCGGTCATTACCGAGATATAATTACCATCGAAAGATATGGTTTTTTAGAAAACCTTGTCTTGTTAAAATCTG
>JAUWRB010000096.1 GCA_030610785.1 Promethearchaeota archaeon
AGTAAACCACCACCCAATTTTAAAATGATTATTTTCATGATTTTATTATTTTAACTCCCTCGCGGTCAATATTCGTTAAGAAATTAATAAATCCTTTTTCTTTTAAAATTTTGGAGATATTATTTAGAACACTTTCAGTACCTAGTGAAATTACACACCCTCCGCACCCTGCTCCTGTTAATTTTGAGCCAACAGCTCCATTTTTTAGGGCAATGTTTATAATTTTAGAAATTATTTTATTTGAAACCCCCAATTTAGTGAGGTATTTTTGATTTTCATTCATTAAATTTCCTAATTGATTTAAATCCCCATTTTTTAATCCAATTTCCGCATTTTTTGCGATATTTTCCATTTTTTTAAATATTTGACTACTTTCTTGAGGATTATTTTCTTTAAATTGTTTTACGCTTTCTACTGCTTTTTTAGTGTCGTGTTCTATATTTGTATATGTAACTAAAAAAGATAAATCATTTGGAACATCTAATAATCGAAACTCACTTTTTTGATAAATAATTAAATTTCCAAAGGTACAGATTGTATTATCAATCCCAGAAGGCGTTCCATGTTTCACTTTTTCCATTTCAAATGCTATAGCGGAAATTTCTTTTCTATCTAAGTTTAGATTATAGAAAGAGCTAATCGCTGAAACTAATGCAACAGCAATCGAAGCGGAGGAACCTAAACCCGAACTAGGGATTAAAGAAGAAAATAGTACAATTTTTATATTTTCAAAATTGAGTTTAAATTTTTTATTAAATAAGTTTAAACAACGACTTATTTGATTAAATTGGGATGGAATTCTTGAATTTAACGATTCTAAATTAGTAAATTCTAATAATTCATTGTAATCTTTTAGAAATAATTGGATTTTTTTCTCATCAACTTCTTCAATAACACAAGAAGAATACACGGAAATTGCCATTGCAATTGCGGAATAACCATAAACTACTGAATGTTCCCCAAAAAGAATGCATTTGCCAGGGGCTCTTGCGAGGACTTTATGCAACTTATATTAAATCTCCTTTTTTTATTTTTTCTAATACTTCTTTAGCATGATCCACTCTTATTTTTTTATCTTTAACTAATATTTTTGCTATTCTTTCTATCAATTCATCAGGAACGCCTGCTGATTTTGCAATATTACGAGAGTGAAGTGTCATGTGCCCTTTTTGAATCCCTTCAGAAGCTAACGCTCTTAAAGCGGCTACATTCTGAGCTAAACCGACAGCAGCGGCAACTTGAGAGAGTTCTTCAGCACTCTTAACATTTAAAATCTTTAAAGACAATCGCGCCATTGGGTGTATGTTTGTCATTCCTCCGATTATTCCAAGAGCGAGTGGTATTTTGATTTCTCCGAGCAAGTTTCCTTCGGAATCCGTTTTAAAATTTGTTAATGGCAAATAATTTCCGTTTAATGAAGCGTATGCATGAGCTCCAGCTTCAATAGCGCGAGTATCGTTCCCCGTTGCTAGAGTTAGTGCTATAACGCCATTCATTATACCTTTATTATGCGTTGTTGCTCTATAGGGATCGGCAAGAGCAAACTCGTAGGCGTTCAATATACCCTCAACTACTTCTTCTCCACCCAATAAATCTTTATCAAAAATAGCTTTACACCGTGCGATGCGATGAGTAGCCAAGTTTGATACAATTCGGAGATAAATTTTACCTCCGCACAATTCTTCGATATAGGGAGTTACTGCTTCTGCCATGGTGTTTACTACATTAGCGCCCATTGCGTCCAAAACATCAATTAATAAGTGGATTATTATCATTTTTCCTTTTCTTGTATTTAATTCCCTAATCTCGAAATCGAAAGCTCCACCGCCCAATTTGTTCAAAAGAGGATCTTGCTCGTTCGCTATTTTTAAAATTTCTTCTTTATTTTTTAATAATTTTTCTTTTGCGGTCTTTATATCTAGCAATTGTGTTATTTGAATTTGAGAAAACATTACCGATTTAATTTTATCAGAACGAAAACCACCGTGTTTTCTAGCCATCTTGGCTGCGTTTGACGCTGCAGCAACAACAGAAGGTTCTTCTATTACCATTGGAATTAAATAGTCTTTATCGTTAATTCTAAAATTGAAAGCGATGCCAAAAGGCAATTGATAGCTTCCAACAACGTTCTCTATTAACATGTCAATTTGAGTCGATGTAAAATATCCAAAATTTTGTAATAATTTCATTTCTTCTTGCGTTAAATCAGTAAGTTCGGATAATTTTTTTTGCCGTTCTTTAATAGACAGCTTATAAAACCCCGAAATTTCTGAGCTTATCTCTTTTTTCATTTTAATTTTCTCTTCTAATAATTAATTCACAAATTTATTTATTTCTTCTTCAATTTTTTTAATTTCTGGTGAATTGGGGGCTAATAATTGACAAGGACCTCCAATTTTACCCTCAATAATATTATAATTAGGAGTAATTGATTGTATATCCTCAATTATTTCATTTTTTTCATTTTCTAAAGTTAATAATACTAAAGAAGGTCCTGTATCTATTGAATAATAAACATTATAACCATTAGCTCGTAATTTACGAATTCGAAGCATTATTTTTAAAGTATCAGGGTCCCAAGCAATAATATTTTCGTTAGGAGGAGCAGTCATGGCTACTGCCTGCAAACATAAAGAATCGTACTCTGCTAAAGCACCAATTTTGCTTAAATCATGGTTATCCAATGCGTTAATAAATTCAAATATTAATTCTTTTCTTTTTTTTAACCAAGCTTGAAAGAAAGGAGATTTTGGAGCAATAGCATGTGCCTGATTTGTTTTTAAATTAGAATTAATGGGGATTGTTAATAGAGAAATTTTATTAATAAAAGATTGATGTTCCTTTCGATCCAATCTAATAGCGAAACAATCAAAAGGAGCGCTTTTAGGATGACTTAACCAAAGAGAAAATCCTCCGGCAGCACTACGACAACCCGACCCAGAAAGATACCTTGAAAAAACGCTTATTAATCTCCTATTTTTTAAGTACTCGTGGTTATTATCATAAATAATAGATGTTGCTGCTAAAGCCAGGGCTGCAGAACCCGAAGCCGAAGTACCCAAACCTTTACCCACTTCAGTCTTTATCGAAGTATTCAAAAAATTTCGAGAGACTAAGACTGCGTTAGTTTGCATTTTTGAATAAATTCGAATAAAATCTAAAGAAGAAATAATTCTTTTTAATTTTTCACCAAATACTTGCTCTCCGTTTAGAAAAGCGAGATCTTTTTTTAATTTTTTATCAAATTTCAAGTAAGATACAGTAAATCCGCAATTATTATTAAACGAAATACTCGGAAAATAGGCAATTCGACGTTCGAAATTAGCATATCCGTGATATTTTAAAACTCCTTGAATAGGATATGCAAGAGCAAATGCTTCCCCGTAATCTTTTTTAACTTTAGGATTTTTTGGAAGAGATTGGATATTATATTCTTTTTTAATGAGATAATCTAATATTTCATCGTGATCTTTTTTTAATTGGTAGATTAAGGCATTAGGAATAGAAATTGACATTATTATTAAAGATATTATGGCTTTAACTTAATAAATTTGATGAATGGGAATATAAAAGGGAGACCAATTAATTAAACCAACCGCATTTAAATTTTTTTCATTTTTAGTTTCTACGCGTCTTATTTCATATTCTAAGGGATTTCCTTTTTTAGCATCACTTGAAATTCTCACTAAACCTTTTCTAAGATAACTTAGATCGGACATGTCAACATTTCCTTCTAATATAGGATTTGATTCTAAAATTGCAAAAAGAGGAAAGAATCTCGAATGAAAACCAGAATGCCCTTTAGGACAATAATTTAATCCTTCAATATTTGGAATAATACACCCTTCGTCGCAAAAATTAAGAATGAATCCTCTATTATCATTTTGGGCGTGTTCAATGATGCGACCTAAAACAAGCGATGGTTTAAAAGTACCGTTCTTTAAATTTTCATATTCTTGAACGCTTTTTCGTACTTTTTGCTTAATAAAATCGTTGATTTTTGGACCTTTATTAACAATGCTTTTAAACCTTTTTTGAGTTTTTAATAACCCTGAAATACACGTGGCACCGGAACCGTATGAGCCAAAATAAATAACATCGTTAACATGGGCATAATTTTCAAAAACATAGCAAATTTGGGACCATAGTGAAGCGTTATACATGTTTCCAAAATGTGAAGGCACTCTTAATTGCGGAAGCACTCTTGATTTAACGTTTGAAATTAACCAATGTGATATTTCTTCTAATTTCTCTGAAGAATAACCTTTTTCTCTTAACTTTAAATAAATATATTCGGGAAGTACTGTTACATCATGCATAAAATAATCAATTTTCTTAAGTAATGATATTTTTACTTGCTTTCTTTTTAGCTTTACCAGATTTGCGATGTGATTAATCCAGCGTTTTTGAATAATTTGTTGCATGCATTTTAAGGATAACTTAGCAAAGGGGGCATGAAATGTGTAGAAATCTGCGTGAAATTCTCCAATATTCTTAATTAAATCGTCGTAAGCTCGTAATTGAAAATTAAGATAAGCTTTAACTGAATAATGACCAAATACTTGGGCATTTTGTTGATATCCACGCCTAAAGAAATCGTTGACATTTCCGGAAACCTTTCCAAACTTTTTACTAAAAATTGCGACTCGAGGATTTTTTGATATGACTAAAGCAATAGCACCTGAACCCTGAGTAGGCTCGCTAGAACTACCTAAACTGTAAGAAGCAATATCTGCGCTAATGATAAGGGCTTTTTTTATTATTCCTTTTTCTATTAATGCAATTGCATTAACAATTGCTAATGTTCCAGCCGCACATGCATTATATATATCTTGAGTCATCGAATTTTCTGAGATGCCTAACAATTCAGCAAATATATTGGAAACCGATTTTGCGGCATATGTCATGGTTTCCGTTGCAACAAAAATCGCATCGATACTTTTAGGAGAAATGTTTCCTCTGAGCAAGGCGTTATATCCTGCTTTTAATCCTATTGAAATAATATCTTCGTTAATATCAGGTATTCTCATTTCTTTTGATAGTAGACCTTTACTGAATTTATTAGGATCTATTTTTCTCGCTGTAGCAAGTTCTTCTAAGCTCACGTAATATCGAGGCGCAAAAAAACCCAGGGAATCAATTCCTATATTAGTGAATAAATAGTCGTTGTTTAGCACGGTTAATATTTCTCCTCATTTATATTGATTATTCTCTGTATTAAAAAATTATTGAATTTTTATTTATTTGATTAAATGAATGTTTTATCAAAAATTAAATTATCTGAAATTAGGAATCTATTTAAAAATAATCTGTTTTTTCATAATATTAATAGTTCATATTCTTAAAAGTGTATAAAAGTCTGAAAATAATTTTTTGGTTTATTATCTTTTATTTAATTATTTTAAGCAATGAGGATAAAGAATTTATATTTTTTTTGTTTAAAAACAATTTTTATATACTTTTAAGAATATGAACATTTATAGACTTTTAAGAATATGAATGATTCATAATATTATTAGTGACAAATATGGAAAATGCGTTTGAACTTTTAAAGAAAACTGCAACGGATAAGTTGCCAAGACATGTTGGTTTAATTATTGATGGAAATCGTCGGTGGGCAAGAGAAAGAAATCTTGATATTAATGCGGGGCATTTAGCAGGTTATGAGATCGTAAAAAAAAGGCTATATGATCTTTTCGATGCTGGGATTAAATATTTAACCATTTACGCTCTATCGCTTGAAAATGCGAGAAAAAGGAGTAAGGAAGAGCTTGATTATATATTTGAAATTATTAAAATTGCTGTCGAAACCGTAAAAAGAGAGGCCATTGTCAGAGATGAGCATATAAGATTTAATGTTATTGGCAGATTATCTTTATTACCTCCCGATGTGAGAGAAAAAATCAACGAATTAAAAGAATATACAATAAATCACGATAATAAATTCATCAATCTTTGTATCATGTACGATGGGAAGGCAGAAATTGTTGACGCAATAAAAAATATTGTAAATGACAAGATTAGTATTGAAAATATTGATGAAAATTTAATTAAAAATTATTTATACACGCGTGATTTTCCTGAATTAGATTTTCTAATTAGGACAGGGATGAATGACGGTGCAAGAATTTCAGGATTTTTATTATGGGACGCCTCTTATGCGGAATTTAAATTTAGAAACGATTATTGGCCCGATTACAGCGAAGAAATGTTAATAGAAGATTTAAAAGATTACATGAAACGAAATAGAAGAAAAGGCACGTAATTCGTTTATAATCTGCTTGCAGATTAGAATGATATTCGCCTTGGAGGTGCCCAAGAGTATTACTATCTGGAGCATATACTTCTAAATATTTTTGACCATTTGAAATCTGCCACTTAGCATAACCTTCTTTATTCAAGTCCAAATTGTGATCTTTATATTCTTTCATTTTACTCGGGTTTTATTATATATTTTTTAATTATAGATTTAAGCCTTCAATATTCAACCTATCCAATACATCTTGTAAACCATCCTCAAAGAATCGATTTTTTTTTAATTTTTTAGCAGGAATCCCAGTATATATCCATCCCTCCTCTAATGTCTGACTAATAGTAGTGGTTGAATTGGCTGCTAAAATAACATTTCTACCTATATGAGTGCCAGGCATTACTACTGAATGGGCTCCAATTCTAACATTATCATCAATAACAGTTTCTTTTATTATCAATAGATTTCCGATAATAATGGCAGATTGAACTATACTCCCTTGACCTATTACGACATTATTACCAAATTTAATGAATTCAGTATCAACCCATCCTTCAAATAGTGAATTTGAGAATTTTGTTTTAACTCCAAACATTTTAAAACAAATATTATCCAAAAAAGGAAAAGGAAACTTGTGAGCTAACCAGATGGGCCATCTTTTTATTATATTTCGAATTGTCCAATATTTATAATCTCTATCTGAAACATCTCTTATAAAAACTCCTTCTCGTGGTTTATAGATTTTATTAATAATTACTAATAATATTTTAGCAAAAAATATTGCTGAAAATACTATAGATACATATGCCACGAAACAAAACAGTGGAAGGTAAATATAAAAATGAACTGGTCTAACATAATCCCAAAATAATTGCCAATACAACCAAAATTCTAAAAGAACAGTGATTATACTCGCCCACATGAGAATAATGTAAAAAAGAACATGCCTTTTTCTTAATAAAACTGAGGGCGTAAAAGGACCAACTCTAAGAGATGTGGGCACTGACATTTATCTCAATTTCTTCGATTTTAAGACTAAATCTTTTTTATCTTCATCAATATTAACTTCATGAATAACTTTAAACTTCTTCTCTTCAGCGATATCCTTTTTTACAATAATATCACGCCTTATTTCAGAATATTTATTTTCTTTCAATTTTCTCGCAGGAATCCCAAAATAAACCCAGCTTGGATCTAATACTTGATTATAATTTGATCTGCTAAGAGCACCTAATATTGTATCTTTACCTATGATAGTTCCTGGAGCAACAGTCGCCTGACCACCAATAACAACATGATCATTTAAAATTACTTTTTTTATTATCAAGTATTTTCCCACTACCATAGAGCTCATTATTACTGCTCCTTGCCCAATCATTACATTCTGTCCAAAGTTAATAAATTCCAAGTCAGACCAAGCATCTTGAAGATGGCTTGAAAAATCCATCTTTAAACCAAACCAGCGGAATGCCAAAACATCAACCCAAGGTAAAGGACAATTCCTCGTAAACCAGATGGCTAATTTTTTTAACTCCGTTCGAAGGCACCAAAATTCAAAATCTTTATCTCCTCTTTGTGCTAAAAATATGCCTTCTTTAGGTTTATGTATGAGATTTATAAGGATTAAAAACAATTTACAAAAAAATATACATGAGAGAATAAATAGAAAATACATGAAAAATAGAGCAAAAGGTAAAAATAATATTGCTGTTATCCAATCAGTCCAAAATATTTTATTTTTTGTCCATTCATACCAATAAATTGCCACGGGTAATCCACTAAACCAAAAAATAGGAATGTAAATTATCAAAAACTTTAGGTTTATTTGACTTATTGCGCTACTTGTTGAAAAATCAAGCGTAAAATCATTATCATCCTTATCTTTTATGGTATTGAATTCATTTTGTCCTTGATTGTTTCTACTTTCCGTCATTTTTTCTTAAATGTTCATTAGTAATATTTAAATAATCAATTACTTTTTTTTTGAAAATTTTCCTTACAGGAATGCCATAATAATAGTTATTTCCTTTTAGAATACTAAATTTGACACATGAAGCCATTGGTAATAAATAACAATTGTTATTTATTTCAGTACCAGGAGCAATGCAATTTAATCCCGAAGCAGTTACATTATCTCCTATTTTTATTTCGAAGTAAATTACATTGCCATACTGCCCTTCTACAAGGTGTGATGTGAGGACACTATTGGGTCCGATATAGCAGTTATTGCCTATTTGAATGTATTTATCCGCACATACTTGCTCCTCTATTGTTGTATCTTTTCCAATCTTGTTAGTTCCTGCAAAATTATAAAACCAGTTTGTTAACCATGGAAATGCTCCTTTTACAAAAGCATTTTTACCATATTTTATCATAAAAGAACGGATATGATAATAATTCAAGATTTTACTTTGAATATTTCTTGGAATTATACCATCTTTAGTAGGAGATTTCCTCTCAGTAATACTCCATAACCACCGTGTAATTAAACCAATAAAGACTAAATGTAATACATAGCAGCCAATCATTACAACTGGCATTAATATTAAAACTAAAAAAGACTTCAATTCTGTGAAGATCAAAATGAAATTATTTATTTCTAAAAAGTAAGGTACTAAATATAAAAGGACATACATCATAATAATGATTCCCGGGATGAAATATGACCCGAAATAAATTAGAAAAAATGATAAAAGATACCAATGATATTGAAGATTAATTTCTTCTTTAATCATTTCATTCTCAGGGTCATTTGAATTGACTTCTTCTCCAGACGACTTCATAGTATTTTAAATTTCTAATTCCATTTCGAATAATTTCTTTTTATGATAAAAACTCTAAATTATCGTTGTAAAGCATGTATAAAGCGGAAACAATTACCCATATACTTATAGCTATTATTATCATATACTCAAATATTACCCACCATGTACATAATACTAGGGCAAATATTCCAGCAATTAAAAAACCTAAGTATGCGTATAATTTAGTAAATCTTGATGATTTTAAGAACAAAATGCTAAAAAGCGTAATAAAAATAAGCCCGCTAAACCAACAAATAGATGTAAAAATTCCGTGAATGTATAACATTATGCCATCTTCTTGTATTGCTGGAAAACATCCTATTAATGACATTGAAATACAAGAAATAATTGAAAATGTAATAGCGCTCTTTCTTAATTTTTCATTAGCACCCTCACAATTTAAAGTTCTCCCTAACGAAATAAAAAATGGAATTGCTATGATGCCAGAAAAGATTAACGCTGAATTAAAGAATATTCCCCCTCGACCTACTCCTAACTCACTAACCATACCCTTAAAAGGAATATAGTGATGATTTAAAAATAACGCTAAAACGCTTAAAAGAATTGCGACAGCAATCGAAAGAAGACCATGTACACCCCCAGGTATTACCTCAAAGAGTTTATCGATTATATACTTAAAAAGATCCATTCAAACACCTAACTTTTTTCTATTGAGTAATATTATTAATTTTTCTATCATTAATCTCAAAATGGGAATTTTTTTAATTTTAGTCTTTAAAAGAGTAAAACCTAAAGAAATACATTTAATTATATTTTCCGGCGTAATTAATTTTAGATCAAAATTCATTTTGATAACTTTTTCTATTATTTGTATTTGTAATAATTATCTCGTCTGCAATAACTCTAAAAATACTATAGTGTCTGAAACATTCATTGTCTCTTTGATTATGCAAAGATTGAGATATTTTTTTATGAATGATTCAAAAATTTCGATAAAAAATTCCGACCAAGACATCCCTAAATTATGAATTGCTTTAAAAAGTATCTTATCTTCAACTTTTACAACTTCTATGTGATCAAACCACATTAGACCACTATTTCCAAGCAACCTTGGTGTTAATTCTATGAAATCCTCGATTGCATTATGATCAAGAGGTTTATTTACCATTAATTGGTACAAGTCACTGCCACTCTCAGCAATTAACTCAACTAATGGCTTTAATTTTTCTTTCTCAACTATTTTTAATAATTTAGCGAATACTGGTTTTCCCAACATTACAAATCCTTGTTTTTTAATTCTATAAGATATCTCAATCCATTCGATAATTGCATTTTTCGCCACTTGAGTTGCTGTTTGATTTGTTACTTGCCCTATTGCCAAAAGTTGCTCCCAAATATTATCTGGCAATCTAATTCCTAAGAGTCTTTTTGCATTTTTAAGAATAGTTAATTTTTTAGGTTTTTCTCTTATATTTGACAAGTTTCGAAACTTTTTTAATATGTTAAATTTGTAACAATTGTTACAATAAAATAAATATTTAATATTGTTAATAAAATTTAATTATTAAATTTAATTGTTATATTTATTACAAGATCAATCTTTTTGATTTTGTAAGGTCATCTATCGAAATTTAAAATAGAGAATTTATTTTGAAAAAATGCTGGGAATAAAAGGGTTAAAGAAAGAAATTTCTGAATTGAACTCAGAGATAAAATCGATGAGCTCTTCAATTATTAAATTAAGCAACGATATTTCGAAAAATATGAATAATATGAGCACAGAACTCCATGAAACTAATCTAGCATTAAGAGAATCAATGGAATTGACCTCAAATACAATAAAAGAGATGAGTATAAATTTTACTAAAACCTTAAATGAGGCAATGAAAAATATGGCAGAAATGAAAATTCAGATGAATATTAAAGATAATATCTTGAAAAGTTTTGGAATTGATAATCTCTTTTCTGATATTTTGAAAAAAAAAAAAAACTTAAGTGGCAAACATCTCTCACTCAGTAAAATTGATTAGTTCACCTCTATTTACATTAAATTTTTTTCAAATTGAGTAAAGTTGCCTGTATCTTTCTCTCTAATTCTCCATGTTCGCCTTACGATGAAAAATTAATATAATAATTCATATATACCTCTAGAAGACTATAAAAATATTGATTTATCAACAGAGTAATTTTAAAAAAAAGGAAAAGAAGAAATTAATA
>JAUWRB010000044.1 GCA_030610785.1 Promethearchaeota archaeon
TTTTAAGTTTTTCGCACTTTCTATAAACTTTTTATATGCCTCGTTCATAGTTTTTTCCGCTTCTGATTTTTTATCAATTTGATTGTAAATTTCTGAAGATAATTTATATATCTCTATCGCATCAACGGGGTTCTCTGTTAATTTAGCTTTTTCTCTAAGTAATTTTGCTGCTTTTTCTAAACAGCTATCTTTATTTTTAGGTTTATCGTTTTTTCCATAACAATCAGCAGCTTGTTTATATATTTCAACTGCCTTAACAATATCGTCCTTTTCTAAACCTTTAGCGTTTTTTTCTAAATTTTTACATTCTTCAGCCAAGAAAATCAACTCAAAATATAATTTTTAGGATTTCTTATATATAGTTTTTTTAGGATTATTCATATATATATAACTAGCTTTTTTTTTGTAAAATTTAGGAATTTTAAAGATTAGAGCGAAAAAAAGCAACTTTATTTAGTTTTTAACCTTTAAATACTAAATTTTAACGATTTTTATAGTTATTCTGTTTGATATACTTTTTTTACGAGTTTCTTGAGGTATTGGTAAAAAAACAATGAAAAATTTGAATTATAGGTTGTATCCTCTCTATTTTCTACCATTCATAAGAGTAGCGATGGGCATGACTTTAGGGTTAGCAATACCTCTTTATTACACACAAACAGGATTGAATCCAGAAGTAATTAGTTTTCTTTTTTCGGCAACGGCACTTTCGTATTTATTTTCCCCATTACTCTTCAGAAATATCCATAAAAAGATTGGAAAAAAAAAATGTCTGTTGATAGCATCTTTAGGATTCATATTAATACAAATAGGACTTCAATTTTCCCTAGAACCGGTATCTGCGTTTATTTTATTATTTTTAGATGGAGTATTTCTAGGTCTCTTTTGGCCCGTTTTATTAAGTACTGTTTCAGCTATATCAGATTACGATGCAATGAGAGATAACGATTTAATGAAGAATCAATTATTAAAACATTATAGTATTTCTTGGAACTTGGGATCCGTATTTAGCTATTTATTAGGCGCTTGCATTTTATTCTTTATTTCAGATATATTACTCATGTTTAAAGTTGTTTTTATTTATTCTATTATCGGATTTATCTTCGTATTATTTTTTAAAGAACCGAAATCAAATTTTTCTAAAGAACAAGTGTTTGAAAAAGAAGATAATACAAAATTAAATTCTCAAAAAGAAAACTTGGTTTTTCCAATATTAGTACCCCTCTTTTTAATAACCATGTATGCATTTAGTATTGGTTCAATTGGTTTAATTTATCCAATTAAATCTGAACTTTTACATTTTGCTCTTTTTACTAATTATTTATTCAATTTTATTAGAATGACCGCTCAAACTATATTAATTTCAAAAAACATGTCATTTTCAATTAACACTTTTAAAAAAATCACACCTTTCCTGCTAATAATTGTTTGTTTTTGCTTTTTCATAATGGGTTTTAGCGAAAATCTTATCCTATTTGGAATTCTCTTTGGAATCTTCGGAACATGCATATCTTTTTTCTATTCTTTTGCTTTTAAATTAATTGTCTTCCGCAATATCGAAGAAAATACTTCCAAATATAGCGTATATTTTGAAACTATAGTTGGATTAAATTTTTGGTTAGGGCCAATTACTTGTGGATTTATCGCAGTGTTAGATATTAATTTAGCTTTTTTCTTTTTATCCGCTTTTACATTTGCAGGTTTTATTATTTATATTGCGTTTAAAAATAAAATTAGGACCGATTAAACAACCTAAAAAGATTAACTTCGTAATGATTATTTATTAATTTTTTTTATTATACAAGATAGAATATTAATAATTAAATCTTCGAACCTTGTAATCTTTAATCGATTTTTATTGGATATTTTCCATGTTTCTTTAAGGTCTCATGCATCTCAAGAAAGTTCTCTAATTTCACTGCGTGATTTATACTATGTCCAGAACTTAAGATATATCCACCCCCTGGTGCAATTTCCTTAATTAGTTTCTTAGTATATTCCCTAATGAATTCTGGATCTTTTTCAGCAAGATCTTGGGGTGAAACATTTCCAATAAGAGTAATTTTATCTCCATATTTCTCTTTTAAATTGAATATATTATATTCGGGATTTGCTGTCGTAGGTTCAATTGGATGAAGTCCATCAATTCCGGCGTTTACAAGATCATCAAGAATTTTGTAAATATCTCCACAACTATGTAGTATTACTTTAAGCCCTGCTTTATGTGCTACCTTACAAATTTCGTTTAACCAAGGAATAACATATTTATTATAATCTCTCGGACTAATCAATAAACCAGTTTTGTACCCATAATCGTCAAATACGAAAACAATGTTTTCCTCGCCCCATTCAATATATCTCTTTAATACTTCAACTAAAAACTTCCCTCTATCGTTAAAAACCTTTTTAATCTGTTTAGGACGAGCTAAAAGTTTGCAAAATTCAGTAAACCCAAAAGTCTGCCATGTTGCTTCAAATGTGCTCCATAAGGCAGGTGCTGCGTAAACCCTTCCTTGAAATTCCTGTTCAGCCTTTTTCATTGCTATAAAGTACTTCTTTCTTCTGGGGTTATCTGGGTCTGGCTGAGATTTAGCCTCATAATCCTCAAAAGATTTACAATTTCCCCCTCTATAATAAAATAATTCCATTCCGTCCTCGGGATTTTTTTTTAAATCAAAAATTCTACCATATTCGTCTGTGAAACTTGTTTCATCCACAGAAGTAGGCATCATTATATAGCCCGTGAGTGGTGCTGTGAATAAATCGATCCCAATCTTATCATACAATCCAAACTGCCTTTTAAATGTATTTTTTAAAAATCCTCTTGTTTCTGTAGCCTTAAGAATGGTTTTTGTTAGTTCTTCTGTATTTCCATTGTATAAATCAAAAGTGTCCTTAATGCTTTTTATTATTCCTTGATAAACATATTGCTCATTAAAATAATTACAAATATCAAAATTATCAATTTCCATCTCAAAAGAAGGTACTCTATCTGGCTCTTCGTGATTTAAAGTTTTTAAAACTCGCTCTTTAGCGTCCATAATTATAAAAAATTAATACGTTATCAATTAAAAATTAATTCCCATTTTAAACAATATTGAAAGAATCTTAATTTAATCCTTTCAAACGGAATTTGATGTTAACAAATTTATTTAAAAATCATTTATAGAAAATCCTTAATCATGGAAATTAGGTAAAAATTAAAATTAAAAAGAACATTTTAAAATTAAAAAGAACAAGCGCTCTTTTACCTAAAATTATACGAATGTCAAAAAATAACTTTAAAAATTCTGATATTTCTTTTAATAAAAAACTTTGGTCAATATATTTACTAAGTGGCTTTCAAAGTCTTGCATTTAGCGGAATTTTTATTCTCACCGTACCCATGTCTCAAATAATTTGGCCAGGAGATGCTTATCACGCCCTTGAGATGGGTATATTAATAACAACGCTTTTTTGGGCCTCATCTATTACCGGTATAGTCTTTGGACGGCTTATCGATAAATGGTCCCGTAAACGCATCCTTTTTGTCATTTCTACTTTTAGGGGTTTTAGCATGTTAATGCTCGCCTTTGCAATTGAAGGAGAAGGATTACAAACTTGGTGGTATTTCTTTATATTCATTTTTATTTTCGCATCGTTCGCTGGTGGTAGTTATCCCGCTGTTGTTTCAATAGCACACGATGTAGTTCCAATAAATAAACGTTCTCAATTTTTTGGAATATACGGAATAATCATGTCTATATTTACGATGATTGGGTTTTTGATTTCTGGTTATTTAGTACAAGAAGGATATTGGCGTTTCTTTTTTGCTGGTATAGGGTTAGCTATTTTATTGGCAGGATTAATCCTAATATTATGTGTTAACGAACCAAAAAGAGGCGTGCTGCGCGAGGAGCTCTCCGATGTTCTTAAAGGAGATATCGAATATGATTTTCAAATTGACCGAAAAACCATGCGTGAGACAATGCTCAGCAAGACTAATGGAATAGCGCTTATAGAAGGTGTCTTTACTAATGTGTTCATTGGAAGTTTAAATATTCTTATTTTGCCATTCATGATGTCTGAGCCTCATCATTTCTCTCCTTTTGCCATGGGTGTTTTTCTAGTTTTCTTTGGACTATCTGGAGGGCTTATTGGACAAATTTTATTAGCACGGATATCTGATAAGTTTTCAGCAAAAAATCACGCTAGAAGACTATATTTTATTGTTTTTGCGTTAATAGCAGGAACGTTTTCGTTTATTTTGATGTTTTATTTACCATTACCCCACTTAACTATAGAGCAAGGTAAAGATATTCCGCATTTATTTTCATTCCCAGTAATTTGGCTAATGGGAATTATCTTTCTGACTTCATCGTCAATCAGCTCTTTATATAGCATTAATCAAGGCCCCATCCTTCAAGAAATCAATTTACCTGAAGCACAAGGTCAAATTGTCTCGTGGAATCAATTTTTGGAACACATTGGTTATGGGGCAGGTCCTTTAATTGCAGGAATCTTAATATCTTTTTCGGGGCAGAATTATCAAATGATTTCGCTAGTAATCGGATTGTTTGCTATTCCTGGAATTATTTTATGGATTTTGGGTTTCAAATGGTATGCTGAAGACAAGAAAAAAATCAATAATATCCTTAAAGACAGAGCGGAATCCTTAAATCAAAAAAATAATGAAATTAGTTAAATTTAGTTATAGTTGATATTTCTCATGACAGAAGTAAAACCAAGCGATTCAATTTCCGTTTTTAAAAGTTTTTTTCCAATATATCTATTAGCGGGTTTCTTCTCACTTGCTTTTAGCGGAATATACATTTTAATTGTCCCTCTTTCCGACCTTTTTTGGCCGGGAGAAGCATATCACGCTCTTGAGATGGGCATTCTTATAACCTCAATGTTTTGGGTTATCTCAATATCAGGAATATTGTTTGGACGTTTAATAGATAAATATAGCCGTACTAAAATCTTGTTTATTATCTCCTTGATAAGAGGTTTTAGCATGATTGCGTTGAGCTTTACGATAGTTGGAAAGGGAATGGAATCATGGTCGTATTTTTACTTATTTGTTTTTATTATTGGGTTTTCTGCAGGAGGAAATTATCCGTCTGTTGCTTCGCTTTCAGATGATTTAGTCCCAATTCAAAAAAAAACTAAATTTTTTGGGATATATAAAATTATGAGAACCATGTTTCAATTATTTGGATTTTTATTAACAGGCGTTTTAGTACTATTAGGACTCTGGCGTTTATTTTTCAGTAGTATAGGAATTGCGATTATAATTTCAGGATTAATAATGGTACTTAAGATAAAAGAACCAAAACGCGGCGCTCAACGCGAAGAACTTTCTGCTATTGTTAAAGATGGTGCTAAATACGATTTCCAGTTGGATAAAAAAACGATACGAGGGACAGTTTTAAGTAAGACCAACTTGGTAGCTATTGTTGAAGGTATATTCAGCAGCGTGTTCATGGGCAGCTTAACGATTCTTTTTCTGCCTTACATTCAGACTCCTCCACATAATTTTTCTCCATTCTTGACAGGTGTTTTTCTATCGTTATTTGGACTGACAGGAGGTCTTATTATAAAACTTTTTCTAGTAAATTTCTCAGATAAAATCTCAAAAGATAATCCGATTAGAAGACTTTCTTTAATTATCATTGCTCTAGTAGGAGGCTCTATTACTTTCATTTTACTTTTTTATATTCCCCTACCGCATTTAACAATTGAAGAAGGCAAGGATATTGCCGTTTTTTTCTCTTTTCCGATAATTTGGGTAATGGGGACGATATATATTAGCTCTACTTCAATTTCTGCGTTGTATGATATTAACCAACCTCCCTTGTTGCAAGAAATAAATCTTCCAGAGGCTCAAGGACAGGTGGTATCTATTAACCGATTATTGGAAAGTATTGGATTTGGTTCAGGTCCTTTAATCACCGGGATATTAATTACAATTTCCGGACAAAATTATCAAATAGTTGCGTTGCTAATCGGACTTTTTGCTATTCCTGGAGTTATTTTATGGATTTTGAGTTTTAAATGGTATGTTGAAGACAAGAAAAAAATCAATAATATCCTTAAAGACAGAGCGGAAATTCTAAAGTTTCGACAACAAAACATTGGTATTTCAGATTAAATCCTCAAAACCAATTTTTTTAAAATCTTTGTAAAATAAAAAAGCAATTTTTAACTTTTTTTAATAATTACAATTAATCATTAAATTCGAAAGTATCAAAATCTATAAAAAAAACCTTTAATTATTAAATATTGGTGATAAAATGAAAAATATGTATGAATTAGGGATTCCAGTTCCCGCAAATAAATCCTTAGTTGTTAGAACAATAAAAGATGTGAATAAAGAACAACGCGAGCGTACTCTCCAAAAAACAGAATATAATGTGTTTTCTTTTCCAGCAGATTTGCTGGTTTTAGATTTTTTGTCGGATAGTGGTTCTGGCACGATGACTGATTTACAATGGGCTGCGCTTTTTCATGGAGATGAATCCTACGGTCGAAATAAGGGTTATTATGTTCTTCTTGATGCAATCCGGGATGTTTTTGAAAGGGGAGATGCACCAAAACGGGCAATAAATATGATTCTTTCAGGAGAAACAGACGCGCAAAAATTAATGGATAATTTATATTTAACTTCCCACGAAGGAGGGTTTGTTAACGGTGGTATTCATCAACTCGCTCGTCCTAATGTTTTTATAGTACCTCAAGGTCGATGTGCCGAATATTTATTATTCTCAACGCTCGGACAACTTTTAAGAGAAAAAGATCCAAATAAAGAGTATTACATTCCAAATAATGGTCATTTTGACACGACAGAGGCGAATATTTTAGCGAATGGACTTCATCCCGTAAATCTATTTTCCAAGAACTTAATGGACGATTTTCCCTACGACCAAATGTCCTTTAGAAATCCATTCAAGGGTAACATGAACGCTAAAGAGCTTGAGGCTCTTATTCAAGAAAAAGGAGTAGAGTGCATTCCCTTAATTTTTTTAACAATTACAAACAATACAGCGGCAGGCCAACCTGTATCAATGAATAATGTTAAAGCTATAAGCAAAATTGCTGAAAAATACGGTATTCCTTTGTTTTTTGATGCGTGTAGATTTGCCGAAAATGCTCATTTTATCAAAGAATTCGAAGAAGGTTATAAAAATCGTTCAATTAGTAGTATAGTTCAGGAAATGTTTTCCCATGTTGATGGATTCACGATAAGTTTTAAGAAGGATGGTCTAGCAAACATTGGAGGGGGATTATTTTTCAGAGATAATGGTGTTTTTCACGAGCGTTTTTCAATTAAAGGCGATATAGGCATTCAATTAAAAGAAAAACAAATCTTAACGTTCGGTAACGACTCCTATGGTGGATTAAGTGGGCGAGATATAATGGCTCTCGCAGCAGGGCTATATGAAATCACAAAAGAATCATATTTAAATCAAAGAATAGGTCAAGTGAGGAAGTTTGCAAAGGAACTTGCCCAAAACGGAATCCCCGTTGTTCTTCCAGCAGGTGGACACGCTATATATCTTAATATGGATAAATTCTTTGAAAATACTGATATGAAAATCGATGACTTTGGTGGAGTCGGATTTACTATAGAACTTCTAAAGCATTACGGTATTAGAGCCTGCGAATTAGGCCCTTTTGCGTTTGAATGGGATAAAAAAACTCCCGAACAGAGAAAAGGAATTCTAAATGTGGTTCGATTTGCTATACCGAGGAATGTTTATAGCTCTTCTCATATTGACTATGCTGTCGAAGCAATTACAGAACTTTACCGAAATCGGGAAAAAATACCAAAAGTAATAATCACTCGCGGCGCTAAATTAAGGTTGCGACATTTTCAAACCGGACTCCGCCCAATTTATAAAGATTAATTCCCATTTTATTGCAAAAATACTATTCAGGTATTATTATTTAACTTTGATTTTAATATCAATTTCGTTCTCTCGTCAAGAGATAGTAACGGGTCATGGTCATACCCTATTTCACTTTGATACCAGTAATATGTTGTTGCATAATCAATCCAGCCGCGCCCTTCTGAATTTATCCTTGCAATTCTCTTTAGAAAGTAGTTGTTATCAGTAAAATCGTTAGCCCAATTAATTCGTAGATCTAAATTTTTATTAAATCCAATCGTATTATTGATTCGGAAACGATATATGCTTAACAATGTTGGTTTCGCTACTTGGATGAAATTCATACCATTATAAAGCCCATTGAACTCTTTCTGAAAACCCCAACTAAAACCAAAAGAATCTTCTGTACCTAAATAATCAACGCGTGGCTTATTTTCACCATCAATCCTTATTTCATTATTTCCTTCCATTACATAATAGAATCCTTTAAACATTGGTTCATCCGTACTAACACTATAGGACCTTCCTAATAAATGCCCTTTCCCATCTACATGAAAGAAATGTTGATTAGTATTGGCATGTAATTGAAACGCAAATCGTTTCCAAGTTGCGTGAAAGTACCCTAGGTTATCATCCCAGGAGTTTAATTTTTCAAATTCAACAAAACTATAATTCATCAGATCATATTTTGTTTCATTTACGAGAACCACTCGAGCAGATTTTTCAAAGGGCATGGGTATGAAACAATTATACGATTTAGGCACTTTTTCTATGAAAAGACTGGTGAAATCCATTGCTTGTCCTAAACAGCCATCTGCGAAAAAATCTCCTAAAGGAACTCTTACTGAAGGAATAGGATTATCATTGAAATATATTTCAAGAATTAATCCTCGCACGCATAATGCTATTCGTTCTTCAGTAGATATTTCACCATCTTGCACGAAATGTTGAGTGGAGTGAAAAATCGTTATAACTGCTGGACCTTTTATTTCTGCAATTGTCATGGACTTATAAGCATCTAAGGATTCAAGTTCAGGATAAGAATCATATTTCCATCCACCATTACTTGCTCCAAAATTATAATGCTTTTTTAATTTAGAAATCTCTTTCCAATCTACCACTATATCTTAACCTTTTTAGTCCATATTTAAATTGATTATTTTTTGAAAATTTTTTTTTTTTTAAAAAAAAATTTGGGTATTAACATTGATTATCATGAATTATCTGTCTCAGATTTAATTCGTTTTAGTTATCGAAGTCCATATTTTGGATTTCGCTTTTCATAAAATGCCTGTGCAGCTTCAACCATATCTTTTGAGACGGAGCAAATAGTTTGTGCTCGATTATCTAAACTAATAGCATTCGTTAAACTAGGTGAATTAAGAGATAAATTGATTGCTTCCTTAGTAAGACGCAGCCCTAATGGAGATTTATGAAGCATTTCTTTAGCTAATTCAATAGCAGTATTTAATAATTCTTCTTTTTTTACAACTTTTAATACATAACCATTTCTTTCAGCTTCAGACGCATATACAAATTTCCCGGTATATAATATTTCAGCAGCTCTTGACATTCCTATAAGTCTTGGAAGGAAATAACTACCTCCTAAATCCCCTCCGGACATTCCTATATTAATAGCTCCAATAGAAAATTTCGCATTTTCGCTTGCAATCCGTATATCTGCTGCCATTGTCAAAGTAAATCCTCCACCTACTGCAGAGCCATTGATTATTGCAATGATTGGTTGACTAATTCTTCGCATTTTCAAAATAATTTGAGACATACGAGCTTGATAATAGTGTGTTCTTTTTATACCCTCAGGGATATTTATATGCTGGAATTTTTGGTATTCTTCTGGTACTTTTCTTTTTTGAAGAACTGAACTTTCTTTTAAATCTAAGCCCGCACAAAATGCTTTTCCTTCACCTCGCATGATAACAACTCGGCAATCCAAATTAATCATTAAATGGTCGAACAAGTCATTTAAATCTTCAACTAATTGAATTGATATTGCGTTTAACCTTTCAGGTCTATTTAGAGTTAAAATTCCTATTCCATCTTCTCTTAATTACCATTTTAACGTTTCAAAATCCATTTTTTTTCACTTTATCCAGAGATTACTTTTATGTTACCTCATTTTTAATGTTAAAAAAAAGTTAAGTAAAAATCTTAATTATTTTTTCAAATATTAGCAATTGATTTTTAACATGATTTCAATTTTTATTTCTTAGAGATACCTTTATATATAACTTAAACACAAAAATAAAAAAAATTTATATAAATTACCGCTATATTTCTATTATGGCAAACAAAACAATCTCACTTCCCGAAGATGTGTATTCTGTACTAAAAAAGCAAAAACGAAAAGGGGAAACATTTTCAGATTTGATTAAACGCCTCATCAAGGATGAAAAATCAAAAATTAAGAATTTAGATGAGCTATCTGGAAGTTTAAAAGAAGATGACGAATGGGATCAAATAATTGAAGACATCTATAATGATAGAAATAAATAAGAAAAAATGGAAAATAATTTAGATCTCTAACAGTCGAAGTTTTTGGGAAATGTCCTTTCTTTTTAAAATTTTTACAAAGTTCTCTTGTTTTAGTTTTAAATTAGCCAAAAATAGATCTATATCGTTGAAATTATTAAAAAATTCTTTCTGACCATCAGTTACTATATTAACCCCTTTTTTTTCGCCCGTTTTAATCGTGGCATATATTCCACCAACCTTCGGCTCGTGTTTTATGAATACTTTTTCCACGTTTGGATCTTGTTCGTTTCCCTTTTTAGCGAAAAAACCTTGTTTTAAAAAATAATTTCGATACATTGACATTTATTCACACACACATCCTTTTTATTTTTTTTACTATATTTTCGTTGAGTCATCGTGATATAATTGTAATGACTCTCGTGTAAGATCTAAATAATATAAGGTAAATTCTAATTATAGAACGTAGTATTATCTGGATATGCTAACATGGTGTAATCTGGATAATACTTGAATTTTAATTTTTCTTTCCTAACTTTATTTATATTACTTAGATTTTTCATTATCTAAAAAAATACGATAATGCTTTATAAATTACGAAGTAAACGGCACAGAAGTGATCATTACATTGAATTTAGGTGGGGTTAATTTCTACTGGAAAAAGGCTCGTAATAAAAAAATAATATACATCAAAAACAAATTTTAAAATTCATGTGAAATAAAAATCTATTCTAAAAAGATTTTTCAATTAAGGAGGTGTTAATAAAAAGTGATAACTGAAATGGAATTCTATTCAAATGTTTTCGATAAATTTTTAGAAACAAGCAACGATGTTAAAGAAAAAGAATCGTGGAAATGTAAATCTATTATTGAACTAATGAACATTTCAAAGGGGCGAGTTAATAATATATTCTGCGAAAATGGTTTAAGAATTATAATGGATTTGTCTAATAATTACTATATCTTTCCACATGAATGTGAAAGTAAATCGTATATCAAATTATCTAAAAAAGAAAAAAAAATTCTTTTCTCAATTTTAAAAAAGGAATTCATTTAAAATTCTTTTCGAATTGCCAAATTGAGTCTTGAATTGTGTGCAGATTTTTTACTACAGGACCGCTTTTTTTCACTTCCATCTCCTGAGCGTTATAAAGTGCCTTACCAACGGCTAACGTTCTATCGTGTGTCTCATCAGCAATTCTTACAATATCGTCCTGCTTAATTGACGGATCTATTTTTGTTACTCCTGGGCGCATGATATCTGCCCCGTTCGCTACAAATCTGATTGCTCCCTTATCAACAACAACCGTCTTTAAGTCTACTTTATTTTTTTTGTCTAATAATAGCGTTAATACGGGGAGATATCCTTCTTTCGATTTCCAAAGCGTTAATTTGTGATTTATAGCGTATAAAATATCTCCTGCTTCAGTGTGAATTACCTCAACTACGCCCTTTTTAGGAAAAATTTGATTAATAAATTTTTCGTCGTATTTTTTTAAAATATCCGCTTTCAGCTTTTTAATTTCAGTAGATTTTATGAAATGCCTCTGTTTGATCTTCATTTTTATTAATTACATGAATTTATTATTAATAAATCTTTTTAGGCTCTCGTGAAAAAAGTATATAATTCTGCTGTAGTAATCATTCCTCCTAAAGAAAAATGGTTTGTTCTAAAATAAATCTTTTTCATTTGGCGCTAAAATAATAAAAATTCAAAATTTCAAATTGAAAAACAAATCCCCTTAAAAATAAATTAGTGAAAATTTCACTTGAAATTAATAAAATATAAAAATTCTTAAAAGGATATAATCTATAATAAATTCAATTATATATTTTTATTATAATTATTAAAATTATTCAAATTGATGAAACCAATGAGCGAAAATGATGAAAAGATCATATTCAAGTCAAATATTGGCGAACAAATATATAAAATTCTCGTGATCGGCGACCCTTCTATTGGGAAGACGAGCTTGCTCACGAAATTCACTACTAATAAGTTCACTAAACAATATATCCCAACAGTCGGTGTAAACATAGTGAAAGAACAATTGGACTTGGAAGTTCAAGAAGGAAAAACAGTCGTTAGTTTAATGATGTGGGACATCGCAGGTCAACCACAGTTTTACATGTTGCATAAACCCTATTTTAACGGCGCAGATGGTATAATTTTGGTGTTTGACATCACTCGAAGTAGTTCTTTTTCGAATGTGAACAATTGGTATAACACATCGGTTAAGTATGGGCTTAGTTCAATCCCTCGCATTTTAGTAGGCAATAAAATTGATCTTAAAGACGAGCGAAAGATTATTCAACCGATGGCTAAACATCTTGGGGATAAAATTAATGCTCCTTATTTTGAGACTTCTGCCTTGACGGGAGATAATGTTAAATTAATTTTTGAAAAAATCGCCGAATTAGTATATCATTTTAAGAATAAGAGGTCGTGATTTTTTTAATTTTCTAAATTCTTTTATTTCTGATATGAGAAAGAAAAATGATTTTTTTGAATTTAGAGAAAGATAATATTTTATTTTAAAATTTATTCATCCAAAAAACAATTTTCTCTTTAATCATATTTTTTAATTCGCTTGTAAGAGGTTTTTGTTCGTTTAATTTGGTTAATGCTTGCGAAATTTCGTAAAGTATTCTATGCCCTCCTGTAAATTCAAATATGTCTTCTTTGATTTTTTCCAAGGTTTTAATAATCACATCAGGATCGTTCAATTTTTCGATATCGGTTTTAAGGGAGTTAAATTGTTTTTTAATCGACTTTTTCTTACTTATTGCGGTTTCCTCACCAACATCTTTTTCGCTTTCAATTCTGATGGAAGAGAACGAAGAGTTTTTTTTTTGGACGACGAGTGTTTTAATTAAATCTAATTCGGATTCAATATATTTTTGATTTTCAATAACATTCTTTAATTGTGGGATTAAACCTTTTATTTGAATCGTGGCTTTATTCAATTCCTCTATTTTATCGGTTAGTATGCGGATTTTATTAGTTTGTTGACCGATTTTTGTAATTAAGTCTAGACCGAATTTTTCGAGAATAGAAGAGAACATGTTTATTTTATCTTCTAACGTTTTGATCGAATTTGCGTTGCTGTCTATATTGTTATTTTCTGAATTAGACATTTATTGTCCTCTTTTTACGAAAGAATTATCTTTAGATAAATTTTTTTTTTGGAAAAAGATATTTATTAAATTAATATATTATAAATATAAAAAATGATTCAATATGTAAATATTTTAACTAAAGATGGAAAATCATTAGTTTTTCGTAATTATGGCGATTCTTCAGTAGATCACGATTTGCTTGCTGGTTTTTTAAGTGCTTTCTCGGGGTTCATAAAAGAAATCAGTCAATCTGAGATTAAATCAACAGCTACAGATGAATTTAAGTATTATTATACAATAATTGATAAAATAATAATAGTCCTCTGTGCTGACTTGGAAGACGATGATGCGACTATAAATTCAAAAATAACAAGTATAAAAACTAAATTCCTTGAAAAATATGGTAAAATCGTTGAAGACGGTAGTTGGGCAGGAAATCGAGGGATTTTTAGCGATTTTGAAAGAGAATTAGATAATAACATATTAGGGCAGATCAAAGTCTCTATTATCGGACTTGGGGGAGTTGGGAAAACCACATTGCTTCATTTAATTTGCGGTAAAGACATTAATTTGGAATATCGACCAACAATTACTGCTGACATCGCTTCGTATGGGGGAGGAGGAGAATTAGGGACAAAGAGAGAAGTAGTTTTTTGGGACTTCGCAGGGCAATCTCAATTCAGGTCTTTATGGAATAGTCTTTTAGAGGGAACTGATATAGCCCTTTTGGTCACGGATTCAACTTTTGAAAATATAAATTCTTCAAAAGAAATCATTCACGAAATTTTAGCTAAATTTTATAAAAATTCTCTCGTGATTGGGATTGCTAATAAACAAGATTTGCCAAACAGGTTATCACCGGATTTCTGTGAAAAACTTCTTTCAGATCCTGAGAAGAGCAGGAAAATAAAAGTTCATGGGATGATTGCAATTAATTCGAATTATCGTGAAAAAATATTTGCAATACTTAGAGATGCGATCAAGAAGATAGCTATTAAAAAAGGTTAGCTGATAACTGATAAAATAAATTCTTAAGTTCATTTATTAATTCATTCATTTTAAATTAAAAAAATAAAAATTTAAATTTATTGTTAACATTACTGTTTTAAATGAGTGAATGATGTTATGATGATTGATTTTGAGATTGAAGATATTGATTTAAAAGACGGAGAATTAGGCACAAAAATCCTGCAATTACCTGTTTTAACAGACAACGAAATAAGCGTTATTGATCCGATTGTTGCTCCTACTTCAGGTTTGAGAATTGAAATTTTTGATGTTAATAAAAAAGAAGGTAAGGAAAAGTATTTATTAACAAGGAGGAAATTTTTTTTGTTCCTTAGAGTTTTCAAGGCGATTAGTGAAAAATTTAAAGAATTGAAAAAAAATCAAAATTTAAAGATATTAATAGTTACGGATAATAGGCCAAGTAAAGAACCGTTATTAAAATATTGCTCTGAGATTTTTGCTTACGATGGATACGAGGTTTACTATCAAAAAGATTTGAACGGACAATCAAAAATGTCCGCTCCGTATGGAGCTGCCTCGGTAGTTTTATATGATGATATAAATTTAGTAATTGTTTTAACCGCCAGTCATAATTACTTCTCATGGAACGGAATAAAATTTTATATCGATTATCCGATACCAATTTCAGGCGATTTATTTAAAGAAATATCAAGACGGGCTTTAAATGTCAAAGAAATACGATTAAAACCCTGTGAACCTAAAAGAATTGACGCTGAACAAATAAACAACGATTATATTATCCAACTTTTGTCAAGAATTTTGGAAATAAAAAGTTTAAGAGGAAAGAATATTGTAATTTGGCCTTATTTAGGTAAAGCAAGAGGCATCGTTAATTTATACAAACAATTAGGTGCTAATGTTATAGTTATCGAAGAAGAGATTAATCCGCCAAATCCAATAAAAGAAATACGAGAAGAAAAACTTAGAAATGTCATGACTCAAGCTAATTCTAATCTTGCGATTCTTCTGGACGCGGATAGGGATAGAATCGCCTTATATGTTAAACAAAATGGTGAATATTTTACCTATATCCCCAACGAGATATATTCGGCAATGCATAACATATTAACAATGAATTATAACAAGAAAATAATAAATGTAAGGACTATTCCAAGCGATTTAAGAGGCGATAATTCGTCCTTTTTAAACGTTCTAACCGGCGTAGGTTATAAACATTTAGGTGTTATATTGTATTTTTTATTTGGAATCGAGGTTGATCAATCAAAGATCGACACGGCTATTCTTTACTTTGAAAACGAGGATAAAAAATTAACGAAAATTAAATATCCGAATCCTCTTAAAGAAAGAATCGGTAATTTGATGAAAAAACAAGGATTGGACGAAGAAGAGTTCCTCATCGTAATGTGGGAAGAAAGTGGGGGGCATACGATAAATATATTGAATGTCTCTAAAAATCAGGAAACAAATAAATTTGATTTTTCAACAGAGTTTCCTTTAATTGCCGATAAATATCCCGTTCCTGCTTTAATCTTAATTTCTGAGTTAATTTGCAGGGGCCATATCATTTCAGAATCAATTGATTGGTCTATAGTAGGAATAAATCGTACAATTCCAGCTATTGACGAGGAAAAAATTAAAATTATGAGAAATTTCGAAAAAAACGATAAAAAAACGATAAAAATAGCGGAAAGGAATTATAACGTGCGTGCCTTGTCAGACAACAACAATAAAATTGATATTTACCAATTGAAGAGTAAAGACTCAACTATTTATCTCAGACCGTCCGGCACAGGACCAGATATTCGTTTTTATATTTTTGCAAAAAGGGAAACTTATTTAGAAGAAATTAAAAGAGCACAAGACCATATCAAACAAAATTATGCGTAGACAAAATGAAGTTTGCGAAATTTAAATATTTTTTTTTTGAATAATCCCCGGGATGAAAATTTGATTTGATTCTTCTATTCTTAGAACTCCTTTTTCTTGGAGGTCTTTCATTGTTACTAATGTTTTTTCTTCGTCCCAGTTTAATCCTTTCATGAAATCTCTTTTTTTAAGAGGTTTTTTATTCGCTGCAAATTCGATAAATTTTATATTATTTTCATTGAAATCTATATCGTTAAATAGATAGAACATATGTTTACCTATTTTAATTGATTTTTTAATCATTTTTAGCTTTATTAATTGCTTAAGAGTCTTTTTTATTAACTCATCAGGTGTATTTTCTAATTCTAGATTGATATATTCGCTTAATTTCTCGTATTGCGTTAATCCACCATTTACAACAGAGAACTTTTCGTGATAACTTAATATTATTTCGGAAACGAGCTCTTCTAAATCTGATGGTAGTTTAAGGAAATTATTTGATTTTTTTTTTGATATAATTTTATTTCCCTCAGAAAATTTAGCCTCACGATCAAGAGCTTCCATGGCGCTTAATAAATCGTCTTTATCTTTAATGACTTGTTTTTCTTTTTCATCAATTTTTTCGTGTATTCTACTTATTTGTGTTAAAGTTTTAACGGTTGGTTTTTTATCAAATTTAATTTTAGGAAATTTATCCTCGCCCGTGTAAACATCGTCTATTACCTCAATTATTTCTTCTTGTTTTTTTTTTTTTTC
>JAUWRB010000247.1 GCA_030610785.1 Promethearchaeota archaeon
CTTAGGGCTTGTCTTTTCTCTGAAGAAAAGATTGATGATTAGAATAGAAATTGTGATTTTAATAAAAAATTATAAATTTTTATAAATAATTAGAAGGTTAAACCTTTTTATTATTATTAATGTTAATTAACATGAATAATGAAGCCTTTTTCCCTATTAATAAAACCTGCTGGAGCAGACTGTAATCTAAGATGTAAATACTGTTTCTATATAGATCATTTAGGAGGAGGAGAGAAAGCACCTCGCATGTCTGATGATGTTTTAAAAGCAATAATTACGAGCTACATGCGCACAAATCAAAATAATAATTATTCTTTTGGATGGCAAGGAGGAGAACCCACATTAATGGGACTTAAGTTCTTTAAAAAAGTTATAGAACTTCAAAAAAAATTTGGTCCTCCAGGGGCTTCTGTAAGTAATGGCCTTCAAACAAACGGAACGCTAATTACGGATGAAATGGCAAAATTTTTTGGGGAATATAAATTCCTTATCGGAGTTTCTCTTGATGGTCCTCCTGAACTCCACGATTACTATAGAAAAGCTCTTGGTCAGAAACCAACTCATGCTCTAGTCATGCGTGGTATTGAACATCTGAGACGAAATAAAGTGGAATTTAATATCCTGATTTTAGTTAACGATAAAACCGTTCAAAAAGCAAGTGAAATTTATCAATATTTTCGAAAAAAGGGCTTTTTTTATCAGCAATACATACCTTGTGTTGAATACGATGGTAATGGTAATCTCCAAAAATTCGCAATAACGGGAGATCAATGGGGTACTTTTCTTTGCGAAATTTTTGACAACTGGATCAAGGAGGATATATATCGAGTTTCTATCAGACTTTTTGATTCGATATTGGAATATTTAGTATATGGTAAATATAATGTCTGTTACATGGGAAATAACTGCTGTCAATATTTTGTAGTAGAGCACGATGGTGGCATATATCCGTGTGATTTTTTTGTTCGGGATGATCTTCTGTTGGGAAACGTGAAAACAGGTACTTGGGAAGAATTTTCGAGCTCTCCTATTTATAATTTTTTTGGCCGACAAAAGTCGGAATGGAATGCTATATGTGGTTCCTGTCCTTTTATCAATTTTTGCCATGGCGATTGCCAAAAACATCGGTTTGGGGCGCCTAACACGCCAAGAACGCTAAGCACCCTATGTAGGGGATGGAAAAAATTTTATGCTCACGCTCTTCCGTATTTTGAGACTCTTGCAAAAAAAATAAGAGTTGAACGCAATATCCAATCATCAAATCCAATAAAATCAACAAAAATAGGTCGAAATGCCCCCTGCCCATGTGGAAGTGGAAAAAAATATAAAAATTGCTGTATGAAATAATTAAGATAGAAATTTAAAGGACCTTTAGAACTATCATAATTTATTCTTTTTTTAAGTCTTTATTGTCTTTAATTTAATTTTCAAGATTTAATTAAATCACAAAATAAAGGAATATCGTGTTCTGGAGTCCCATTCATTGGGTTTTTTTGAGATGTATTATCTTTCACCGTAATTTCACCAATCGTTAGGCGTAGTAAGACCTGAACCCGTTCCAAATAAAACAATTTTATCGCTTGGAACGAGGAATCCATTTTCAACAAGCTTCTCGGTAGCTACTATTGTTGCTGCTGCTTCAGGGCAAATCATTATACCCTCCATTTTAGCAAGATCATACATGGCTTTTTTTATCTCAGAATCGTCCACCGCAATAGCTGTTCCCTTAGATTCTCGTAAAGATTGTAATATTAAATAATCGCCAATAGCACTTGGTACTCTAATTCCTCCAGCAAACGAATGTGCATTTTCCCAAGGCTTAGCAAATTTTTCTCCATCTTTAAATGCTCGAACAATTGGTTGGCAACCTGATGGTTGTACAGAAACCATTTTCGGTCGTTTATTTCCAATTAATCCGAGCGTCTCCAATTCTTCAAAAGCCTTCCACATGCCTACAATTCCAGTACCTCCTCCAGTAGGATAGATAATAACATCTGGGAGAGTCCAATCAAATTGCTCTGCTAATTCCAGACCCATTGTCTTTTTTCCTTCCACGCGATAAGGTTCTTTTAATGTAGAGACAGAAAACCAGTTGTTTTTAAGTCCTGCTTCTTTTGCCTTCTGTCCGGCAACATTGATTAATCCATCAACTAAGGTTAATTCTGCTCCCATGTGCTTTATTTCCTTTAAAATAAATTCAGGTGCATCTTTAGGTACAAACACGTGAGCCTTAGCATTCGCATGAGCAGTATAAGCGGCTAAAGCAGCTCCTGCATTTCCCGCACTAGGCATGACGAAATCTGTCACGCCCAACTCTAAGCCTTTAGCAACTGCGGCACATAATCCTCGGCTTTTAAAAGTCCCAGTTGGGTTCTGCCCCTCATCTTTAAGATATAGATTCTTTAATCCAAAAACACGCCCCATATTATTAAGCTTTATTATCGGAGTCCACCCTTCCCCGAGAGATATACGATATTTTGCCTCATTCACGGGCATTATCTCGTTCAAGCGCCAAATATTATACACTTTTCTTTTTTGAATTTCCTTTTTTGAAAGCGTCTCCTTAGCTTTTTCAAGGTCATATATTGGATATAAAACCTTACCACAAGAACCACACAAACCATGCTTTTCATTAGCAAAAAATTCTTTTCCACAATGCGTGCAGACTAATTTCTTAATACACGAGTCGTAATTTTTCATTTATAAACGCCTATTTTACCTAAATATTTAATAATCTTTATTTTATCATATCTAAATAAGTCTTAAATTATTATAATAAATATAAAAATATTAAATATTAGTATAAAGTTAAAAAAAAAATAAAACTAAAATTATTATTATAATTAAAAATATTTTTTATTAAAACTCAAGTGATAATATTATGTGTCCTATGTTAGAAGATATTCCGGCTTTTCTTTACATTTTATTATGGGAATTAAAAATTTACGGAAAATTAGAAAAAATATTTCCAGATTTACAAATAAAGATGGTACTTCTTTTAACTGATTTCCCTCCAGCAATGTTGATTCAGATTGATAAAGGAGATTTTAAAATAGAACCTTTAGAAGATATAAAAGATTCTAAAGATTTAGATAATGTTGAATGCGATACATACATGGCTTTACCAATTGAAATGTTATATGGAGGTGCTGATAAAATATTGCAAGGTATAGCTGATAAGAAAGTGAAGATCAATAACTATAAGATATTAGAGATTTTAGGAAAAATCATGAGTGTTCGTTAAAAATGAAAATGTCTGCTTTAGAAAGAATATTAACGGTTTTAGAGGGAAAAATTCCCGATAGAGTTCCAAGTTTTTGCTTAGGTGGTGACTTTCAATTTGTTGATAATTTCATGAAATCTTCATTCGCTCTAACCGAGGAAGATATGACGCAATTAGACCGGGATAAAGTAGCATACAAGCAACCATTCATACACGCAATTATCGCCAAATTTTCTCCACCTGATATATTACCTAATGGACTTGACGCTAAAATTGATTTATGTTGGCAAACTGTAGGCGGAGCCTCAATTTTAAAACTTGATTTTACAGATAACTTTATTACTCAAAATGGTGGTTATTTTAAGGTACTTGTTCGCGATAGCGGAATTCCACATTTTTGGTACACTGGACCAGCTCTTTTAAAGAAAGAACATATCAAAGCTTATTGGAATAAAGAAAAAGAATTAAAACCGAATAAAACGAGTTTTAGCCAATTATCAAAGATTCGTAGAACCATGTTAAAAAAATACGATATCGTTGTAGCTCAAGGGATTTCAGGTCCATTTGAGAATTGTGTTTTTGGAATTGGTCTTGCGAATTTTGCTCGTTTTGCCAGAAAAGATCCGGCTTTTCTCCAAGAACACATCGGTTTTCAATGGGAGACTTTTGAAAAACCTTCTTTAAACATGTTAATGGAGCGTAAACCGGATATCGTGATGTGTGGAGATGATTACGGATTTAATTCGGGGTTACAAATTAACGTTAAATATTGGCGTAAGTTCATCAAACCAATATTGGCAAATTATGTGAACATTGCGCACGATGGAGGCGCTAAATTTATATTGCATAGTTGCGGGGATATTCACGAAGTTTTTCCTGATTTTGTTGAGCTTGGTATTGATGGCGTGGAATCTTTAAAGCCAAAAAATAACGATTTAGCGATGTATCGAGAAAAATATCCTGAAATTACTCTTGTTGGGACCATAGATGATTCAGAAATGTTGATATATGAATCGCCAGAATTTATTAGAAATTCTGTTAAAGAAAGTATAAAATTATTAGGAAAAAAAGGAGGTTTTATTCCAGGACCCACAAATTTCCTACTAGATCATCCAGCAGAAAATATTGTTGCATTATTTAAGGCTATTCAAGAATTTGGAAAATATTAACCTTAATAATTTGGTTAATTAATTTGGTTCTTTTATGATATTTTTGTATTTTTATTGAATTCTCGATTAAATGTTATATCTTTTGTATAAAAAAAATAATATTTCTATATTATTAAGATAAGCTAGTTTTGGTTATTATCGTAATCTATTAGCCTTTTTTTATTAATTTTCAAACATGAAAATATTAAAGCGAAATTTCGTTCCATTAATCAATTTAAGTAATTATAAACTGTTATTTTTTACAATGCTTAAGAATTTTTTTGGATTTGGGTACGAGAATTACGATTTCATCGGATTTTGGTCCAAAAGAATCACTCAATTGATCGGTTTACTAATAAAGGAAAAGGGAAGAGCCTTTGCCACGCACCACGAGAGGGCTCTTGAGTGTTTAAACGAGATTTTATTTAATAACCTTGGAATTTTTAACAAGGAATATCGAGTAAGGGGGCAGAAGTATCCCGACTTAAAATTGGA
>JAUWRB010000155.1 GCA_030610785.1 Promethearchaeota archaeon
TCGAGCTGAAATTGTAAAGATAATCGCTATGAGAGCCCCTAGACCAAACTGAAATATACCATTAAGAAAAAACTCATATAAGGCCCCTGGTAAACCATATAGAATTATTTCATATATAAAGTAACCAAATACCATTATTAATCCACCAAAAAAAACTCCTAAAATATCTCTATAATTTAATTTTTTATAATTTTTTTTTGGATTAGAAATTAACCCCACAACAAATCCTTCTAAGCCTTTTATTACTAATGTAGCGGGCGCATATATAGTATAGCCTAAAAATACATCGGCTAAAGCAGAACCAACCCCTCCCGCAATAGCACCGATTAAAGGACCAAATAACAATCCTGTTATCATTACCATTCCATCTCCAATGTTAATGAAACCTTGTGTTGCCGGAATTGGAATTGCAATTAACATTGTAACTACACATGTCAAAGCAGCAAAAATACTTATCATTGAGAGAGACAAAACATTTGTAGGTAAAAGATAACCCATAAAATGTTTCCTGTTTGGAGAGATATATCTTTTTTCAATTATATTACTCTCATCATTCATATTTTGCACCACCAAATTATTACTAGTTTTCATCTAGGTTTGAACTTATATAAAGTTAATTGTATTTCTTATTATTAATCAACTCTTGTGGTTTCAACCTGTAAAAACTTATTAAGTCTAAAACTCATAAGTTTTTATTCGTAAATTAGCGATTTTAGGTAAATTTCTTTCCGTTGTATGAAGCGTTGCCTTTTTCCATAATGCAATTGCAATTGCAATACAATCATTATAAGATAATTTATTACTATATCGGCATTTTAAGCGTCCTGCGTCTAAGATTAACGCAAATGTCAAGGAGATATATTGAACTTTAATATTATAACAGAAAGAAGTAATACAACTTGAAGCATAATCTTTTCCTTTTAGGATACAAAGATGTTTATATACTTCAATTAAAATGATGTAAGGTACAAAAGCAGAAATCTTTTTATTTTTAATATCTCTCATTAACAAATCTACTTTTTCGGGGGGAGTTTTACGATAATATAGGGAAATGGGGCCAGCATCTAAACACGCTCTTGATGTCATTTATCTTTCTAACTCCCTATCTTCTTTACGGGATCGAATGAAACCTTTCCGAAATTCTTCGGCTGTTGGTCCGCGTTTTCTAAGAGATTCTACAGATTCAATAGGAATTATGTTTATTACGCCATTTTTTTCTTCTTTTACAATTACATAATCTCCATCAGAAATATTATATTTTTTTCGAATATCAGCAGGAATCGAAATCATGCCTTTATTTGTAACTTTCACAGATTTTTCTATCATGATAATCACTAAGTGATATTCCAAATCTTAGTATTTATGTTTTACTAAGTTTTTAAAAAAGTAAGATTAAAAAAAAAATTATTTTTAGATTTAAATAAATTAATTAGAAACTCGAATAAATAATGAATTTTTGAGCATTTCCAATACTATAAATTTCGAATTTGCTTCCTCGTTTAGTTTCGCAAAATAGCTGGATCATTGGGAATAAATGAGGTTGACTATTTATTTTAGTATCCTTGTCTTTATCGTACTTTTGATAATCACTTTTGGCATTACCTATTGTCTTTTTAATGTTTTTATTCCAATAGCCTAAGGACGCTTCTGCTTTATTTTCGAGAGTTTTAAAATCGCTAAATCTTATCCCTTCAACATTTTCAATGAGATCATGGAGGTCTTTTTCGATTTCTTTTTCGTATTTAGTCTGTGCACTACTATGAAGTACTGGAACCCCTATAACAACTGATTTAAAAGGAACAGGTAGAATCTCGTATTTATACATATTCTGATGACCTCCACATTCTTTACACCTTGTTTGCGATTTACCGGTGCCATAGCAGGTTCCACAAGGATAAGAAAAAGATTTTTTTTGCTTATCTTGTTCTTCACCTACTAATATCGTCCAATTTTCTTGTATTTTCCCAGAACCTTTGCATGTGCCACATTTTTCTTCTGTATATCCTTTGCCCCTGCAGTTCTTACACGAAACTGCTGAAATAGAGTCAAACATCGGTACGCTCTCTTTACCCTTCCAATTGTCCTTAATCACATTTCCCTTAAATAAATAAAAGGTTTCTTTACCTAATCGGGGAGCAAGTACCAAATTTTCGTCCTTATCTTTCGAGGGAGCAACAGTTTTTCTAATTGTAAAATAAATTGCTGCTTCTTTTAAACTGTCTTTTACGGATTCAGCTGCGGAAATCACATTTAATGAAAAAACCGCTCCTTTTGTACCATATTCTTTCTCTAATTTTTTCTTATTCTTTCTAGAGGCAGAATTCTTCCATTTTTCGAAGATATCGTCTAAATTTGGGGTCTTAATTTGAACATCTGTCATGATAATCAATAATATTTTGTTTAATAAAAAGTTATAAACAAGCATTTATATTTTAATTTATAGAATAATTATAAAAAATAGAAAAAAAAAATTGAACTTAAATGTCAGAAACAGAAAAACAATCAGTACAGTATTTTCTTGAGTGGATGTCTCCAAATGGTGGAGGGTTGGCACAGTGGATTGAACATTTCTTAAATCAAGGCGATGAATCTAAAATTAAGCAAATTACTGAAATCTTTAATAAAATTAAACAAATTTTTGGCGTATAAAATATCAATTTTTTTTTGTTTTATTTATTTCGCTTTATTTTTAAATTAACTTAATTGTGTTAAACTTTGACTAATTCTAAGAGAAATTATTTTATAGTATTTCATAGAAATCGAAAATATAAAAAAGAATCACTATTTAACGTGAATTTTTTCTATTTAAAAGAAAAAAAAAGAAAAGCATCAACTTTTTCATACGTGAATAAACCGTTTCTTAAGGGCACCGTTATCTTCGGGTTAGATTTTAAAAACAAAATGCGTCCTTTAAAATTTGATAAAATTCAGAAAGATGGTAGTATTAAACCAGTAGAACCCCGTTTATTTAAGCAATTATTGCTTGCTGAAGAAAACATGTTTATAGGTTTTTCTAACCAAACTCCTTCTGAAGATATGGCACCAATAATGGAGATGATTGAAAATCTTCAATTTGATAAATTAAAGATAAAAAAAATGGTTTTTTGTTCTTCTTGTTTATACGAAGAAAAGTTTACTTTATTAGACAATAATAATCAAATAAATTCTTTTAAAAAACAAGTGGTGTGTCCAGAATGTGCTATGAAGATTATATTACGAGGGATTAAATCTATTGGGTTAGTTTCTGGGGAAAGAGTTAATCCAAAATTAAAGAATTTTTTTAATCATTTATTATTGAAATTTAAAAGCGTAGAAAAAGTACTTAATACTCTTAAACCAGATTTCAATCCAGTTGCTAATAAAGATGCAACGATTTACGATGTTGAAAAACCTACAACTGTAAGTAAGAAATATCTAAATCGTAAGATAGACGGCTTGGATATTCCTCTAGAGTTTATTAATATTTTAAAAGATTTACAAATATTTACGCTTTTACCAATACAGGCTATTTCTATCGAAAAAGGTCTTCTTTCAGACCATAAAAATCAGTTAATAATGGCACCTACTTCCGGAGGGAAGACACTAGTTGGAGAATTTGCAGGAATTTCAAGGGCAATTAAGGAAAAGAAGAAAATGTTATATTTAGTTCCAATTGTCGCTCTAGCTAATATAAGAGAAGAAGAATTTAGAAAAAAATATAAGTCCTTGAAATTGAAAGTAATTAAAAAAGTAGGAGAGTCTTTACTTGATAAAAAAGAGAAGGATAAAAAAGAAACTCTTAAAAAGCTTTTAAACGCCGATATTATTGTAGCTACATATGAAGCAATTGATCACGTTTTAAGGAGCGGAAAGAGTGCCCTTCTAGGAGAGTTAGGAACTATTATTATAGATGAAATTCAAGTCTTGATTGATGTTGAACGTGGTTATTTATTAGATGGGCTTATTGCGAGATTAAAATCACTTTTTGAAGATTCACAATATTTATACCTTAGCGCAACAATAGGAGAGCCAAAAACTTTAGCAAAAAAACTAAACTGCGTTTTAATTCAGTATAATAATAGACCTGTTCCTATTGAACGCCATTTAATATTATGCGTCAATGATAATATTAAACATAGAAATATTTCGAAATTAATAAAAGGAGCTTATTATAAAAAATCTAAATATGGTTTTAAGGGGCAATCAATAGTATTCACAAATACTCGAAAAAAATGTGAATCTTTAACGTCTTATTTAAGTAATAGAGGGCTCAAATTAAGAGCTTATCACGGAGGATTAACTAGCGAAGAGAGAAGAATTATAGAAAAAGAATTTCAATTACAAAAAATTGCTGGTGTAGTAACTACAGCAGCTTTAGCAGCAGGTGTTGATTTACCCGCAATTCAAGTTATATTTGAATCCTTGGCTATGGGAATAAAATGGTTAACTGTAGCAGAGTTTGAACAAATGTTGGGAAGAGCAGGAAGATTAAAAAAGCACGAATTAGGGTTTGCGTATCTTCTTGTAGAACCAGAAAAAATTTATTCGCCAAAAATGAAAATGACTGAAGAAAATATTGCCATAAAATTATTGAACGGTAAGATTAAAGATTTTGAATTAATTCCCGATAATGATAGATCAAATACAGAATTACTGGCGTTTATATCCATGTTTGACCACGAAGTAGGGCAAGAGGAAATTTTAAAATATTATAATTTTTTAATAAATAACGAATATGATTTAAATATATCGCTTAAAAAATTGGTCTCAGTGAAATTAATTCGTGAATCAGGGAATTTTTCCTTCAAAATCACTCCTTTAGGTCAAGCTATTGCGAAGTCTTTCTTAACGATTGATCAGAGTTTCGAAATTATTGATTTATTAAAGAAAAAGACTAAAACCATGATGGATATTACTTTAAACATCAAACCTTTAAGGAATTTATATATATCTAAGAAAATTGTAAGCGACTTATCTCGAAATGTTAACATGAAGTATTTTTCCAATAATTTTTTCAGCGCAAGTGTACTTTCACTCATGGATGCAGAATATGTAAAAAAGCGAAAAAAATTTTCTCAATCGTTTATTGAAATGGTTGTTAAGTGGAATAGAGACATATTCAATTGTGATTGCAAAGATAATCCTTACTGTGATTGCGGTAAGTTGAATGTTGAACGAATTATCCTATTACTTAGAACCGAGAATGCCTTTTCAATAGAGCAAATTTGCAGTTATTTAGAGCACGAATATAATATATTAGCATTTAAAGGAGATATAATTGATTGGTTGGAAAATTTAATTTACTCTTTTGAAAGCATAAAAAATTTTACCGAAGGAATTCCTAATTTAGATAAAAATTACAAAGAAGAAATATCTCAAATTCCCGATATTATAAAGAATATAAGGAATCTTAAAAAATAATATAAATTTTTTTAATCTCGATTCAATATTAAGTATAAATAAGAATAAATTTTTCATTAGATTTATTTTTAAGAAAATTTTAAAAATACTAGAAACAAAGAATTAATAATCAAATTTAAGATAAAATTACATGCTTTATTCAATATTTCTTTATCAAAGTAGTTCTGGGCGATTAATGTACGATAAGGACTTTCAGGAAATTAGCTCAGCTAAGATTGAACAATTTAATTCTTTTTTTTCTACTTTAAAGTCATTTATATCAGAATTGGTAGTAGAAGGATCGAAAGAATTGAATAACATTGAACTAGGTGAATATTTTATATCCATCACTACAATTAACGAGATAAATATAAATCTAGTTTTTATCGCTGATAAGGAAGATAATAAGGTTGTTAATAAATTAATTCCAAAAATTATAAAAATCCTAATGAAACACGAACAATTATTCATTGAATGGGATGGCAATCAAAGCGAGTTTGGCCCTTTAAACCAACCACTTTCAGAATTAATCTTATCAAAAACGAAATTTTCAAAGAAAGGTACTTCTTTGATTGGAAATCCCGAACAAGTGTTAAAGTCAATTTGGGCTTATAAATCACGAATAAACGGAGAGCGAACTGACCAGGATAAAGATGATTTAATTGAAGAAAAAAACAAATTAATTACTAATATTAGTAATACAACAAATTTAATAAGTAAATTAGCTATTGCTGAAAAAATAGTTGAGCTCTCAGAGAAATTAAAGGATGAAATTGTATTTATTGAATACCAAAAAGAAATAAAAATTTTAAAAGATGAAATTAAAGATACGAAATTTAAATCAAATCATTATCTGAATAAAATTAAAACATCGTTGTCCGAGGCATTGAGTAAATTAGGAAACAAACCACTTCAAATGGGCGAATTTCGAAATGTTTATTTAAATTTATATTCTTTTTCAACCAAGTTAAGAAGCTTAACCTTCGGAAAAGATTGGGAGCATTACCGAAACTTAGGTCAACTTTTAATAAATAAAGATGAAACGTCTGATCACGAACTTAATGAGACTATTTCTTCAATATTGAAAATGCGCGACAATATAGAAGATTATCTAAAATAAATAAAAGAAAATACTAATTTTAATCTCGTTAATAAATTATTTGGGTTAATTATTAAAGAATTAAAAAGTTTTCATGTTGTGTGTAATTCTATTATATCTTTATTTTTTAATTCATAATCTAAGCCAACTTTTTTTCGTTTCTGGCGACCTTCTTCTCTAATTACTATAGCGTGGTCAAAAAGCTCGTAAAAACTACGATGAATTTTTAACGCAACATCTTTAACTGTAACGTGTTGATCTACTATTAATGGTTTTTCAGCCACCCTCTTAGCGGTCATCGTATATATCTTTATTTTTTTTAAAAATTGGAGGATAATTTTTCCAAAATCGTTTGGGAATGAACCTTTTATAATACTTGTTCCAATTATTAGAGAGAAATTTTTAGAATAAATATGTTTTAATTTCTCAAAAGCGTCTTCAGTGTGAGGGAGGTCTCCTTTAGTACATAAAATGATGGCTCTTTTATAGACTATAGAGGAAGATAACGCGTCTACTACTTGATTAAGCGTGATATGACCAGAAATTTTTACGATAGCGTTTCTAATTCCATTTTCTTGTACTATTTCTTTTATTTTTTCTGTCAATTCGATATTAATTTTAGCATCTTTTGTTAAAAAAAAAACTTGAATTTTATTGGAAGCCGTTTTGTGAATATCTATGGGAGGCGGAGGAATATTAATCCTTACATCTGCGTCAGAAAGCTCTTTTAACAAAAAATTGATCTGTTGCTTAAAATCTCTAGATAAATCAATGCAAAAACAAATTAGATCGCACGACCTAATCTGTGAGAGGATTTCTTTACCGTTTCCTATTCCAGTTGATGCCCCTTCCATTAAGGCAGGCATGTCTACAATCTGATATCGAATTTTATCATATTCATAGATGCCAATCTCAGGAAGAGAAGTGAATTTACCAATTTTTTGTTTTGCAGCTCCCGTCAAATAATTTAAAACGGATGTCGAGCCCACTCCAGGCGTATGATATTCACTAATAAGTACTAATTGAATTCCTTCCTTTTTTATTGAAAAGGGACTTAACGCTCTGCCACTTTTTAATCTTTGCCTTTCTTTTTCCTTTTCGCGCTTAATTTTAGCAAGGCGAGACCTGTTTAAGGCGACAATTTTTTCAGTAGCTTTATGTTTTGGAATTAACGAGATATATTCCTCTAACCTTTTTATTTTTTCGTCAATTGAACTAGCATCTAAATACTTTTTATAAGCAGCTTGGGCCTCTGGACCTATATTAGAACTCATTTGCCTTGTAAAAATTAATTAATAATGATTCTAAAAAATTGATCTAAAACGATCCTCTGTTTTTAACGTCAAATCTCCTAAAATTTCATCTATGCGACTATTAAATTTTTTGAAATATTTATTTTTTTTTGAAAAAATATCATTGAGAGAAAAACGATTGAGAAATTGAAAATTAATTTTAGTTAAATGTTGCTTAACTACATCAGCATCAGTTTCTTTTTCTACTATAGCGTAATATAATAAAGGTTGGGTATTATTTGCTTTTACATCTGAGTTTGGAAGCTCAATCATTTCACAAAAACAGACGAGTTTAAAAGAGGCGAGTGATACCACGTGAATATCATCTCCAAAAACCTCAGAAGTAAAACTTTCAAGAGCAGAAAGAAACCCCGCTCTTAAATTAGGGTCCAAACCATAATTTTCCGCAGAGGAATAATACCTAATTTCAACTATATTTCTTATTCCAATATTAATACCCATTTCTAAAATTGCCATTATTGTAGGAAAAAAAAATATTTTATTCTAAAATCAAATTATTATTATTTTTCTATATGAACTTTAATTAATTTATATTTAATTGTTTTTA
>JAUWRB010000147.1 GCA_030610785.1 Promethearchaeota archaeon
ATGCACCCTCTCCGCATCCTCCCTTCAAGCACCAGAAACAAGCATCATAAGTGTCACATCATCCTCAGCGGTCCTAAAGAGTGTCGCGACTTGTTCTCATTGCGCACCGCCCTTTTTGCCCCGAAAAAGAAAAAATATAAAATTCCCATCCCTCCCCGCCGAGACAAAAAGCTCGCCATTGGAGCGGATATAAACCAAGAAACCACGGCTAACGTGGTTGTAATATCTCCCGATTGGAACTCTGTTCTACGGAAAAACCCTCAAAAAACATTACGAAATACCATAGAGGAGCAACGCTTTACTTCCTACGTTCACGATAGAGTGAGCGAAGACGGGAAGCGTAGCGAACTTTCGTGTGGAGGAGTGAATGTCCTTTCGAACGAGATAAGCCAAATGGTAAAAAAAATTAGAGTCATAAAAAAAAACAAGAAAAACATACAGAGAAAGATTTCGCACTTGACCATCCAAGCGAAATCGGGATTCAAGGATTTTATCGTAAAAACATATCAGTCTTGTTCAGCAAACAATATTTCCTCAAAAAATCTTAAAAAGTTGTCTGAAGCAGTTCAACAATGTCCCGCATGGCACATCCACGAGCTCAAACAATTAAGGGCTCAACGGCAAGAGGAACTTTTCGCGCTTTTTAGAGAATTTGACGCTCTTGGATTGCCCTTTCGTGCTTTAAAAAAAGAATACGAAGCGTTTCGCGCCTTGGGTAAGCACATCTACCGCCTCACGGTTCAGTTAAAGGGACACCAAGGACGCTTGAGCAGGCTCAGAAAGGAACTGATGCATCTGGTCAGTCGCGTGATCGCCGCCGTGATCATATCCGAGCGCCCCCACCGATTCGGCTACGAAGGTTTGAACTTCCACCCCCAAGGGTTGAGAAGGGGTTTAGCCACCGCAATCCAATACATGCCGAAAGACGAGGAAATTTCCCGCGCTCTCGAATTAGCCGAAAATTTTTACGAGAGGAATGGAGAAACCTTCGACGTGGAAGCTATCGCCGTAAATCCACGAGGCACTTCCAAGCCACCCCATATACCCTCTAATAGCGATTTTAAGAGAACCGGAAAGACGTGGGATGTTATAACCATTCCTGCAGACGCCGAAAAAGGTTTATCAGAGCTAAAGTTCAATTCTCACGTGCTCTCCAGCCAGAAAATCGCAGAAAGAGCGCTGGTCGCAGAAATTAGCGATCAACCATAATTAAAGTAATATAGTGCCCTCCGTTAACGGGGCCACGACAGTGTCCAGCATTGTCCAATTTTAAGTTATACGTGTATTTAATCGATGAATTGCGAATATTTTTTTTCAATTGTTAAAAAATTCAACATTTTAATGAAGGAGGCAATCAATGGTCCTAATTGTCTTGACCCTAATATTTGTAAAGGTGATTGCTGCTCAATTAAAATAGATGTTCCTAAAAAATTAGCGAAAGAATATGTAAAGAGAGGATGTGCTCGTAAAGAAGATTTTATCAGAAGCGATGTTTTTGCCTTTCATTTGAGAATTGATGTTAAAAATACGATAAAATGTTTTTTGTTTGATAAATCAATTAACGGATGTCGTGTTCATGACACTGGAATAAAACCACCTCAATGCTGGATTTATCCAACAGATTTTTCAAATCCAGAAAATAAAGAAATCAGTTGTAAAAAAGCGGCAGGTTGGAAAATTATTGACCAAAAAAAAGCTAAAGAGGCAGAGAAACTTTTACAAAAATATGTTTTTCTCTGTCAACTTGAGGCTAAAAAAGAATTAAAAAATGTTAATAAAAGAATTGGCAAACAATCGTCAAAAAATTTAAAAAATAAAATCAATAACTTGAAAAAAGAGTTAAAAAAAATTGCTCCAAGTCAATTAGGAGGTTTTAAAGATGGTTGGGACTTTTTTACAATTTTATCTGCCCAAGGATTGTCGCTTCAAATGAAAAAGTTTTGTTTTAAGTCAAATAAAGAGTGTAAATTTTTCCCAGATGATTTTTTAGGATGTAAATCAATTTGCGATATTGTAGCAAATCGATTAATTAAACTTTTACAAGAAAATATTTTAAACTACATCAAAGAAAAAGGGGCAGACACTGATGGTGAATATCCGCTTTACAAATTATTTAAATTCATTAAAAAGAAAGAAAATTGAAGTTTTTTTTCGCCATTTTTTGGCACTTTGGAGTTAAATCAAGTTCAGAAATAAATCTCTTTCATATCTTCTACATATTACATATTTATAATAATACTAAAAGAATATATTTATTAAATAAAAATAGGTTTAAAAATTATGTCATTCGTAGATAAGAGTTTGTTGGAATTAGTCAAGGATGTTTTTTCTGAAAAATATCAAGTTATTGAAGAACCTCAAAAGTTTCGCGGTAAATCTGGAAAGATATGGAAATTTGATTCTTTAATAAAAAACGCGGGGGAAACTCATGGATTATTCATTCGAGATTGGAAAAGAGAAATTAGCATAACGCAATTAAGACAACTACACAAGGCATGTATTGATGTTCCAGAAATTCATGGTGGTATCATGATTTGCAACATGATAACTGATTTTTCTCAGGACTACGCAAAAAATTTTGGGCTAACAATTTTATCTAAAGGAAATTTAATTTCAAGAATAAGGACTCGACAATTTAATTTTTAAAATTTCGTGAATTCTCATATTTATAATAAATCTTTTTCCACGGATTTTTCACTCTTTTAATGGCGATGGATAGTTGGTTCATGTGATGTTCCCTCATCGGGTTTGAACGATTTTTATGCTTGGTGTTTATTGCGTATTCATTTATATTCTTTCGTTGTATAATTCCTTAAGCTTATCTTTCCAAATTGAAGGAACCTCGATATTCTCAAAAGAATCCCTCATGGTTCGCATTGCCGAATAATAGTCTAAATCCTTCATTGGCTCAACGCGACAATTTAATCTTCTGTGTAAAGTTCCCATTAAAATAGAAATAAACTTTTTTTAAAACATTAAGGTTATAAATCTAAACATAAAAAAGTTTAAATAATTATAATTAATTATAGATAATTATAGATAATTATATATCAATAATTTTTAATTAAGTGCAATTAAATATGATTAATAAAAAAAAAATTAAAGATATTGGAAGAAATGCTCGTGAACTAGATAGAAAGAGCATTATTGAGAGAGCAAAGTTGTCAAAACATTCAATAAAGAAGATATTTTTCGCAATTTTCTTTTATTTTACCATAATGACCGTTTTTTACCTCTTTTTATAAAGGAGGTCCGCATGTGTTTGAATTAATCCTACTAATTATCATATTAGCATTTCTTTTTGAATTCATGGATTCCGCAGCGGGTATGGGGTTTGGAACGGGGTTAGCACCTTTATTATTGCTTTTGGGGTATTCACCTTTGCAAGTAGTTCCCACACTTCTAATTTCAGAAGCAATATCTGGTTTAATTGATGCTTATTTTGATAATGAGTTTGAGAATGTTGATTTTTCATTCCGACCTTTAAGCTATAGCACGAAACTTGCTCTTATAATTGCATTATTTGGCTGTATTGCGATAATTTTTTCTATTTTTCTTACTTATGTTGCGTTAGACTTACCAGTATCCTTTATAAAAATCTATGTGGCAATATTGGTTCTACTAATGGGTGTATTTGCGATATTTAGAACAAGGATAACGCAAAAAGATGATGTTGATCCGAAACCAAGAATGCTCATTTGTTTTGCAGCAATTGCAGGTTTTAATAAGGGGATAGGTGGAGGAGGATATGGGCCAGTAATCACATTAGGACAAATTCATTCGGGTATATATGAGAAAAGTGCGACTGCCATAGTCTCTTTTTCAGAATCGATTGTATCAGTAGTAGGGATTTTCACATTTTTCCTCACATCTGTCGTAGCGGGAGTCGATATTGATTTAATTCTTTTACCTTCAGTTTTTGCGGGTGGGTATATTGGCGCTTTATTGACGCCCTATATAACAAGAGTTTTACCAAATAAAATATGGAGATATATTATTCCTACTTATGCTATAGGAATTGGTATTTTTCTACTAATGAAATTATTCTTTTTATAGTAGTTTTATTTTCTATCTCTTATTTAGAATTTAGCTTAAAAAATTTAAATCGATTTTTTGGGAAAAGATTTTTTCTTTATTTAAGTTTTCTATAGTAAAAAAAAGATATTCGTTATCTTGAGGCGTATCTGACGCATTAATTAACGCACTAAACAAAATATCTTCTTTAGGATTCCAAAGTTCGATCTTAAGGGTTAAAATATCTTTTTCAAAAAAATCCTTAACGTGAGTAATTCTTATATAAATATCGTGAAGTTCTTTATCTTTATTATTTTTTACAACGATTTCTAACTCGTTGTTATCTTTATTTTTAGAAACATCTAAAATTTTAAAGGGTGTTTTAATGGAAAACGCATGAGTTGATTTTTTAGTTAAATTAAATAATCTAAGGTTTGAAAACATTTCTTTATGGTCATTTCTTACAATATGAGTTATGTCAATACCTTTTAACAATAGGAAAGAGATTGCTTTTTGTTTTTTAATTGAATTTGCATCAGCTTGTTTAATCACTGAAGAAAAATATTCTTTACAAGTGTTTTTAATTTCTTCTCTTAATTTTTCCTTAATTTTTGTACCTTCTTCAATAATTTTATTTGTTATAGCTGTTTTACTAATCCCTTTTTTAGCAATTTCACATTCAATTATTTTATATAACGATTTTTCAAATTTTTTTTGAATATTAACGGTTATTTTATTTAAAAGCTCTCCACCAAAAAGCTCACCTATATCAATTGGTAACTCAATAATTATTACTATTATTTCAGGTGTTTCATCTTCAAGACCAGCCCTCTGCTTTTTTCGTTTTGAAGTTGTGTAAATTTTTCTGGCAGTGTAAATTTTATCGCCATATTCAAGATCAACATGGTCTGACTCGGTTATTTCACTTTTGTCTAAAAACCAGATGCTATGATAATAAATAGGTTTCATTTTTTCTGAATCGTCTTTAATTGTTTCGTCTGGACAAATTAAAAGCGGGACATGACCCTGAGCCTCGTCAAAATAGCATATGTATATATCACACAAGCTCTCAAGTGGATCCTCTTTAGCATCATCATTTTTAGTCATTTTCTTCACATCCAATTATTATTGACTTACAATTTCAATATTTTTGCTAATGGGTTGCACAAGAAACGCATGGGTCGAAAGATCTTATTATCATTTGAATTTTTTTTTTTACGGAGTTAATATCTTCTTTTTCATATAATTTTTGAGCGTACTTTGTAATCATTTCATTAATTAGGGGAATATTAATCTCAGTGGCAATAAAAAGTTTTACCTGGTCAACCGAATTTTCTCTATTAAGATGATAGTGATGTAATAGTATGCCTCTGGGGGCCTCGACATACCCAATTCCATCTGAATTTTGAATTGAATTTAACGAAGGGAGGACTTCCTTTTTATTTAGAAGTGGATCGTCTAGAATTTCTAATCCTTTTTTTACCTCTGCGAACATTTCTATTAACCTAATAAAACTTCCAAATAAGATGTTATTTTTCCAATTATTATCAAAATAACTTAAATAAGAAGATGTTTCATCAAGTCCATAATTTTCAACGATTTTATTTCGAGCCAGTGGTCCCACTAAAACATTCTCATCCAAATTAAAATTAATCCCGCGTAGATTAATATCTTTATCAAAATAGTTAGAGTAATTTTTTCCAAAAAAATTGACAGTTTTATTATTTTTTTTTTTAATTCCTAACAAGCCCGTATATCGATCGTAAGTTTTTTGATCATGCAATGCTAAATAAATAGGATTAGGGAGCATGTATTCTGTGGGAGGCACTTGATTTGAAAAAAATTCGATGAATTTTTCTATTAAAAATTCCAAATTGGTTAAAGCCTTTTGAAAATATCTTCTTGATAAGATAGTATTCTTTTTAGATGGCGTGTAGACAAGACCACCAGGAATTAATGTAATTGAATGAATTGCCCTTCCACCGAATATTTTATCAATTTCATTACCAATTTTTATTAAATCAAAAAAATTTGATGTTATTTGCGGATAATCTTTAATTAACTTGTAAGGTAAAAGTAGTTCACGATTATTATTAATATTGAAAATATTAATTAGATCCGGAAACGATTGAAAAAAGAAATGCATGCTATGAGATTTAATTAATTCTCCAATCATTAATAAGCGTCTTAAAAGAACGGACTGTTCTGAAGGTTCTAATTCATACAGGTTTTCAATTGCCTTACAGCTTGCGATCGATTGCGAAACATGGCATAAACCACAAATTCGAGAGGCAATTTTTGGGATATCTAATAATTTCTTTTTTAATAAAATATTTTCAAAACCTCGATACGCAGAAATCTCAAAATCAACGTAAGAAATCTCGTCATTTTGATTTTCAAGGAAAATATTCACTTTAGCATGTCCTTCAATTCGTGTACAAACTTCTATAACCTTTTTCAAATAGAATCACCAATTAAATTTAGGTTTTGAAAATCGATAAAAAATGCCATCGTAACCTTTTAAATCCTTGGAAAGTTTTACTAAGCTTAAAAAATTTACAATGTTAGCTGTGAAATCCTTAGAGACAGGACCCATGCACCCTTCACAAGGAATTCCCTTTTTTATACAAATGTGTTCGCAACCATCCCGAATGACAGGTCCTAAACATAAGATCCCTCGCTTTAAAAAGCATTCTGAATTTTCTTCAGGGGATACTATTTCATCTGGATTAGGGTATAATTTATTTATTTTATAATCAAAATCATGTTCAATATTTCCTCTTAAGGGACAAGAATCGCACAAATTCTTTTCCGATAAAATAATCTCTTTATTTTCTATTAACCTTATTAAACAATTTCCGAGTAAATTTGCGGGAATCGGACAACCCGGTATTATTCCATCAATTTCTATGTAATTAGAGATTGGTTCGGCGTCTTTTTTAGTTGAGAGATTTAATATGCCACCAAATGCCGCACATGAACCTAACGCATAAACCTTCTTAGCGTTTTTTCTTACTGTTTTTAGATGTTCAATTTGTGACTCCTCAGATACGCAACCTTCAATCAAGGCAATATCGATATTTTCAATTGTTTTAATATCTGACATAAATGGAAAATAAGATAACTTCGATCGTTCAAGTAATTGTGGAGAAACATCTAAAGACATTATAGTTGCAATACAGCCGCTGCATCCTGTTAAAGAAGTAATCAAAAACTTAGGCTTCAAATTTGATCTCCTCAGATAATTGATCGTAAAATTTATTAAGAATTTCGGTGAATTTATTTCCCTCAACAGCGTTTAAATGTTTGATGAGCACGCGATTACTATATTTAGGACCCAGTATATTTTTTAATAAATTAATTTTATTTCCAATTTTTTCTACTCCATCAATATATCTACAAGCATCTTGTCTACATCCTATAATTATTACTCCATCAAACCCAAGTTCAAATGAATCAAGAATAAAATTAGTATCAACCCGTCCAGTACAAGGAACCCGAACAATAAAAATATTTGGGTTATACCAAAGCTTCTTGAACCCAGCATTATCTGCGGCAGCATAACCACAACTAATACAACAAAAAGCAATAATTTTTGGACTTCTTTTGAATTTTGAAAGGACTTCAATAGTTTTAATTATTTTTTCAGAAGTATCTATGTTCATTTCTATTGCATTTGTTGGACAAATACTCACGCACGTCCCGCAACCTTTACATTTAAACTTATCAACACTTATTTTCTCAGAACCTATTGTAATTGCATTATATGGACAAGATTTCAAGCATAATCCACATAAACCGCACTTATCTTCGTTAATTTCTATCCCACTGAATTCAGCAATTAAATAATCTTGAGATAGCAACGAAATAACTTTTAGTGCAACATTATTTGCTGAAGAGACCGTACTTTGATAATCTAATGGTCCTAAAATCGTTCCAATACCATATATCCCCGAAGCTAATGTTTCTTCGCTCATGAAACCATTATCATTTAGTGTAAAATCCATAGTTTTTCTAAGCGTTTTTAAATCCTTATTTGGTACCATATTTAAATCTAATATTATCAAATCGCTTGGATACTCCACTGAATCTGCAATAACGATTTTATTTTTGTTTTTAGTAATAATTTCTATTTTTTTCGCATAATGGAATCTAGAATCCATTGGTGTTAAAAAAAATTCCATTTCGTGATCGATCCGAGTTAAATCGTAAAAAATATTTATTTTACAATTTGGTAGCCTACCCGTAATGCTATTTATATATTTTAAGACAAGAATACCGTTAAATTTGAATTGGCAATCAGAAGTTCCAACACATTGAATTATTGAAATTGATTTTGGAGGTTTCTTATCCGATAATTTTATTATATTACCTTGCGTAATTCCGTCTGACGATAATATTCTCTCAAATTCGGGCGATGTGATTACATCATTCTGTGGATTATAATGATAACCTTCTAATTCTGATGCTAAATCAGCGCCAATAGCAATTATTTTAGCCCCCACCTTAATTTTTATCTTTTCTGGTTTTTGATTTAGATCTATTGCTTTAT
>JAUWRB010000128.1 GCA_030610785.1 Promethearchaeota archaeon
TGTTTCTTTTTTATTTTTTTAATAAAGATCTATAAAAATTAATAAATTAAATAAAAATTTGATTTATAAAGTATTTAAACAATAAAGTTCTAAACAATAAAGTATTTTTTTTATTCCATGTTTTTAAAAATTATAAGTCATAATAAAAAAAATAACTCACATATGCCTTATTTTGAAAATCGCGAGGGATATAATCTATTTTTCGATGATATCAATTCGTCAACGAAAAATTGTGCTATTATTTTACTTCATGGTTTCGCCTCGTCTGTCTCTTTTTTCAAAGAACAAATTAAAGTTTTAAAGGATTATTATCGAATAATAGCTTTTGACGCTTTAGGGCATGGAAGGAGCGATCACCCGAAAAAAATAAACCTCTCAAAAAATTTACGAGACGATATAATTAGAGATTTGGAAGACCTCTTAAATTTTTTGGGCGTAAAAGAACCATTTGGAATGATAGGGCATTCACTCGTAGGCGGGATGATTGCTCAATTAATTTGCATGAAACATCCTGAAAAAGTCAAATTTCTCATTTTATTAAATTCAGGATACATAAATATTGATAATGTAATTCGAAATATTTTTTACAATTTACTCCCATATTTTATAAGGATGAATTTTTTAGATGTCGTTTCGAACTCCGTTGGAGAAATCTTAGATAAAACGATTCCTTACATTTTAACTGCCTTATCAAGTACTCTTAACGGAATAAAATTAACAAAAGAAGAGTTATACATGAAAATTGAAGATCAGATATTTACGATGATAAATGAAATAAAAGAGTACGATCCTTCAGGTATTATATGCCCGACTTTAATTATTGGTGGAAGGCTCGACAACTTCGCACCTGAAGCAATGAGTGAAGAACTTCATAAAAATATTCCTAATTCCAGATTAGAAATCATTGATATGGCGGGACATTTTGCTCCTGTTCAACGAAAAGAAATAATAAATGAGTTAATAAACGATTTTATAAAAAAAATTGATTGAAAATTTTTAAAAAAAGTGAAAATACTGATACCTTTTTTTTGTAAATATTAATGATTTAATATATAATTTTATTAGAGAATTTAAATAATCATTAAATATGAATGGAAATTCTAAATATAACGATTTAATTACTCCAATTTCATTTTTTAAAGAAGAAGTTAAAAAATTTGTAATAAATCGTAATTGGATAAAATATCATACGCCAAAAAATTTAATTCAAGCATTACAAATTGAAGTTTCAGAATTATCAGAGTTATTTTTATTCAAGGAAGATAATGTTGATAATATATTGAAGGATGAACCTCTAATTTCTCTCATTGAAGATGAGGTCGCTGATGTTTTTATTTATTTGCTAAGCTTTATTAATACTATTGGTTTGGATTTAACTCAAGCATTTATTAAAAAATTGGAAAAAAATAAATCTAAATATCCAATAAAAGAATTTAGTAATGGAATTTATTATAAAAAATGATTCTTTTTAATCATGATGTAGTTATTCATTATTATTTTATTTTTAATAAAAAGATTTTTTATACTTTTTTCAACTAATTATTATTATGGTTGCAAACAACATTGAAGAAATAATTAAGAAACATATTGATAAGACTTTAAATAAGACAAATTTTTCTTCGTTGGGAACTTTATATAAAGGTAAAGTCCGTGATAATTATATTAGAGATGATATCAGAATAATAATTGCCACTGATCGATTATCTTCATTCGATCGCGTGATAACTACCATTCCTTTTAAGGGGCAAATGCTTAATCAAATATCTGCGTTTTGGTTTGAAAAAACTAAAGATATAGTCAAAAATCATATTATAGCAGTGCCAGATCCTAATGTAGCAGTTGTATATCAATGCGAAACGATCCCCATTGAAATTATAATGAGAGCGTATATTACGGGAACAATGTGGCGTAATTATTTAGCAGGGAATCCAACATCCGGAATAATGCCTCCTAATGGTTTAAAAAAAAATCAGAAATTTGATGATTTTTTAATCACTCCATCAACAAAAGCAGAGTCAGGACACGATATATATCTCTCAAAAGAAGAAATTATTAAAAACAAAACTGTTGATAAAGATATTTATGAGCAAATGGAAGAAGCGGCAATAAAATTATTCGAATTTGGTCAAAATTTTTGTAAAAAGCAAGGGCTCATCATGGTAGATACAAAATACGAATTTGGACTAAAAGATGGCGAGTTATTAGTAATTGACGAAATTCACACTCAAGATTCCTCAAGATTTTGGATGCTTGATTCTTACGAAGAAAAATTTAAAAAAGGAGAAGAACCCGAGATATTGGACAAAGAAATTTTTAGAGCGTGGCTTATGAAAACATATCCTGATATCTTTCCAAATATAAGACTGGATCAAGAAATACCTCCCATTTTAGAAGATATTAAGATTGAATTAGCTAAAAGATACATGAAAAGCTTTGAAAAAATTACGGGATTAGAATTTAAAGCTGAAGTTTCGGACATAAAGGATCGAATCGAAACAAATTTAAAGAAAGCTAATTATTTGTAAAAATTAAGAAAAAATTTATATAATAAAAAATAGTATTTTTTCTTATGTTTGATATAATCTTTTTATTTGTAAATTTTTCTTTATTCATTTTAAGCTTTATATTTATTATTCGTGATATTTTTACTTCCGATCCAAATCAAAATGAAGATGCTGAAAAAGGAAAAATACCAAAATTTAGCAGATACAGCATATTATTTGCTCTTTTAACCATGATATCGTTAGTAATTGTTTCCATGACATGAATCATTTAATGTCATTGTCATGTGATTAAAGAAATCAATTAAATGTGAATTTAAGGTTATCTCTAATGCCGCTAAAAATTTGATAATTTTGTCGTATTTTTTTTAATGGAATTTATTAAATAACAAATAAGAATTAATATAAGGTATTTTTTTTTATTATTCTCAAGAATGCTTCAAAAAGAATATATTGTCGAACTTGTAACGGAAAATAAAATAAAAGCTCGAGACCCTACTGGCGAAGTTATCATGAAAGATTTACTTGCTAAAAAGGGATATGATATGGTCACAAATGTTCGTTCGGGTCAATATTTAAGAATCTCTATTAAATCCAAGAACGAGCAAGAAGCAAAAGAGACTATAATTAAAATGTGTAATGAGCTCAGGATTTTTAATCCGGTTACTCAAAATCTAAATGTTCTTAATGTAAAAAAAAAGAATTAATGGATTCTATAATATGAGTATAAAAATAGCTGTTATACAATTTCCGGGAAGTAATTGTGATTTAGATACGCTTCATGTTCTTAAAAATGTTGTTGATATCGAAACTAATTTAATTTGGCATAATGACTTTAAAGAAACAGAGTATGATGGAGTCATATTTCCTGGCGGTTTTACATTTGGAGATTATTTAAGAGCGGGAATCATTGCTGCGCATAGTCCGGCATTAGATGAAGCAAGAATAATGTTAAGAGACGGACGACCCATTTTAGGGATATGTAATGGTTTTCAAATATTAATTGAAGCAGAATTTCTTCCCGGTGCCTTATTAAAAAACGATTCTTTAAAATTTATTTGTAAATGGATAAATTTAATTGTAGAAAATAATAAAACATCGTTTACAAATAAAATGAAGTTAGGAGGTGTTCTAAACATGCCTATTGCACATGGAGAAGGACGATATTTCACTGATAATTTAAAAGAATTAGAGGAAAACGACCAAATCGTATTTAGATATGTTAACGAGACTGGAGAAATTACAAGAGAGGCAAATCCAAATGGTGCTTTAGAAAATATAGCAGGTATTTGCAATTTAGAACAAAATTGTGTGGGATTAATGCCTCACCCAGAAAGAGCTTCAGAACCTATCTTAAGTCCAAAAGGTACCACACACGGTAAATTGTTCTTTGAATCCATGATCTCTTTTGTGAAAAAGGGGGTGCTGTAATGCCAAAAGTAGGAAAAGACAATAACGAATTGAAAGTCGATTTAACTCAGAAAGAGATTAAAGAAATTAAGGAACTCTTGAAAAGAGAGCCATCGTTAACAGAATGGGGCATGTTTGATGTTATGCACAGCGAACATTGTTCGTACAAATCTTCTCGACCTAAATTAAAATTATTTGAAGATGCGGAAAAAAATTACGATTATGTCTTAGCTGGACCTGGACAAGACGCTGGAGTTATCGATATAGGGGATGGCTATTGTTTAGCGTTTAGAATTGAATCACATAACCATCCCTCCGCAATTGAACCTTATCACGGTGCTGCTACAGGAATTGGAGGAATTATTAGAGATATTTTATGCATGGGGGTTCGCCCGATTGCGTTATTAGATCCATTAAGATTTGGTCCCTTGAAAAATAACCCTCATTCTCAATGGCTATTCAAGTACGTGGTAAAAGGAATTGCTGATTATGGTAACTGTACTGGTATTCCAACGATTGGCGGCGAAATAGAATTTGATAAAAGTTTTGAAAGTAATTGTTTAGTAAATGTGGCTTGTATTGGATTGGGAACGATAGAAGATTTTAAACATGCTCCGAGCAAAGCATTTAATTTTGGGGATTATGTTATCCTCATGGGGGGTGCAACAGGAAGAGATGGAATCCATGGTGTTACATTTGCATCTCGAACTCTTACCGAAATGTCAGAGGCAGATCGACCTGCTGTTCAAATTGGCGACCCATTTACAAAAAAAATGATAATCGAAGCGACCTTAGAAGCGATAAAAACAGGATATGTGAGAGGACTAAAAGACCTTGGTGGGGGAGGTTTATCCTGCGTTTTAAGCGAATTGACTGGCGATGGTGGCACGGGCGCAACAATCGATATGGAAAAAATCTTTACAAGAGAACCTGATATGAATTCCTTTGAAGTAATGCTTTCCGAATCTCAAGAACGGATGGCATTTATAGTAAAACCCGAAGGTTTAGAAACTGTTCTTAATGTTTTTAAAAAATTCGAAATGGCACACGCAGTCATTGGAAAAACAGACGATTCAAGAATTCTTAAAGTCAACGATGGAGATAACCTTGTTGTTAATTTACCTGCCGTTGCCCTTTCGGATTCGCCTACAATTCCGAGAAAGGAACAACGACCAAAAATTTTAGACGAGCTACTCGCTCAAGAAACCCCTGAACCTAATCTTGAATTAGAGAAAATAATATACGAATTAATTTCTTCTGTAAATATTTGTAGTAAGAAATGGGTATATCAACAATATGACCACGAAGTTGGGATTAGGTCCGTTGTTAAATGCGGAGAGGGAGATTCTGGGGTTTTAAGGATAATAGGAACTAATAAATTCATAGCAGCTAGCGTAGGAGTTAATTCGAAGCATTGCTATCTCGATCCCTACGAGGGTGTGAAGGGAGGGTTAGTAGAAGTCTGCGGAAATGTAATTGCTAATGGAGCAAGACCACTAGCAATGGTTAATTGCTGTAATTTTGGAAATCCAGAAATTCCGGAATCTTTTTGGTACTTTTCACGATCTGTTAAAGGCATGGCAGATTTTTGCAAGGAATTAAAAATTCCAATCGTAGGAGGAAATGTGTCCTTTTATAATGAAGACGAAGTTACAAAAACAGCCATAAAAGCTACGCCAATCGTTATGATTGTTGGTCTTATAGAAGGTAAAGAAAAAATTATCACCTTACCGTTTAAAAAAGTAGGAAATGACATCTTATTAATAGGAGAAACGAAAGCAGAATTAGGGGGATCAGAATATCACTCGGTTATTCACAATTTAGAGGGCGGAACTCCACCCAAAGTTAATGAAAAAAACATAAAAGCAACTTGGAATTTTATATTTGAATTATATAAAAATGATCTGGTAAAAGCGAATCACGATGTGAATAAGGGTGGACTCGTAATTACTATTGCTGAAATGGGTTTTAAAAATAATATAGGAGCAAATTTAGATCTCTCCGATTGCCTCGATAATTTAAGAGACGATGAATTATTATTTAGTGAGTCTGTTGGACGATTTATTTTAGAGACAGAACCTGACCAATACCAGAAAATAATGGGAATTGCAGAACAATTTAATGTGAGCGTTAAAAAAATCGGAGTTTTAATTTCTGCTCCTAAAATTACTATTAAAGGATTAAAAGCAATGAGTTTTGGACTTAAAATTGCTGAATTAAAAGACCTTTACGATTCTACCATACCTAATATTATGGAAACTTAAAAATAAAATGAGAATAATTAAATATGGAACTTAAAGAAGATAAAATAAGAGAATATTGTGGTGTATTCGCCATATCTTGTAGTGATTTTAGCTTTTCAGTTGCTGAATCAATATATCAAGGACTCATGGCAATCCAACATCGCGGACAATTATTTTCGGGAATATCTACATTCTGTGATGGTGAAATCATATCATACAAAAATAGAGGGCTAGTCTCGAAAGTACTTAATCCTAAAAGGTTAAAAACCATCTCTGGAAATGTTGGAATTGGACACGTGTGTTATGGCTCGACTAACCGTATTATACTAAAAGATGCCCAACCTTACCATTTTAAATCGAAACAAATAGATTTTTCCTTAGCGATGAATGGTGCCATAACAAATTATGATGAACTTTTTCTAAAATTAAAAAAAATGGGGAGAACTTTCACGGGGAAATCTGATGTTGAATTAATAGTAACCTTAATTGAAGTCTTTTCGAAATTTTCTGATGATATGGTCGAGGCGTTAAAAATGGTCGCGAAAGCCCTAAAAGGAGCTTATTCGATAATTATTTTAAGAAATAATGGGAATATATATGCAATGAAAGACCAACACGGGTATAAACCATTATGTTATGGAAAATTAAAAATTAATAACAAAAAATTTCACATTATCTCGTCAGAATCGTGCGCAATAGACACTTTAGGAGGAATATTAAAAAGAGAAATTAAACCTGGAGAAATTCTTACAATTAACCCTATCAACGATTTGAAAAGTTATCACCCACAAGTACAAAAAAGGCAAAAATTTTGTCAGTACGAATATATCTATTTTGCTCGACCGGATTCAATTATAAATGGAATCTCAGTTGCCGAAGTTAGGTATAAATTGGGAAGAAATTTAGCTCGAAACGATATTATTCGTCATGATAATACAATTGTCGTTCCTGTTCCAGATTCTGGTAGAAGCGCTGCAATGGGCTACGCTTGGGAATCAAAAATCCCATATGCCGAAGGATTGATGAAAAATCGATATTTATGGCAGCTAGGAAGCAATGTAATTGAAAAGTTAAATCCAATAAAATCTGTTATCAAAGGAAAACATATCATTCTAATAGATGATTCTATTTTGAGCGGAATTACGATGAAAAAAATTATTTCAATGTTAAAACGTGAAGGTGGTGCTAAAACTGTAAATGTTAGAATAAGTTCACCCCCAATTTTAAAAAATTGCGAACTAAATAGTAGCCTTTCGAACCGTGATTTACTAATCGCTTACCAAAAGAAAATAACCTTTCCAGAAAATTACGTGAAAGAAATTAAAAAATATATTGGAGCCAATACGTTAAAATATCAATCAATTGAAGGATTAATCGATGCCATTGGATTGGATGAAAATAAATTGTGTTTAGCGTGTTTAAAAGATGAAACCATCAAAAAAAGAGAAAAAAAAAGTCAAGTAATTGATTTAATTGTTTAAAGTCTATTATTTTCAGTTTTCTTATATAAATTTAACAAAATTATCAAAAATTATTTATATTTTTAAAAAATAATAATTAATTAGTAATAATAATTTCTTCATTAATCTTAAATAAAGATATTCTAACTAATATTAAGGGATTATTTTTTTTAATAAAAAAAATAATAGTAAATTTTTGTATAATTACCGTTATAAAATAGGGATTAAGGTGTTTACTTATTAGGGCTCGTGCGTGTATAAGATGCAAAAAATATGTGTTAATAAAACCAAATGATCCGCAAAATATGGATCTTATTAAAATTTTTGAGAAGTATCACAAGGGACATACACTTATAACAGTGAATTATGAAGAAATTAAAGGACAATACGATATTTATCAAGTTGGAGATTCTCAAGAAACCTAATAAGCAATAGAATTATTATATTTTTCTATAAAAAAAATTTTGATAAATATTTTTTTATTAGAAATGTTAAAAAAAACTTACACCTTCTTTATTCTTCTTTTTTATTTAAAAAATTAAGGTATTATTAAATATTAATAACACGAAAAATTGAGTACTATTTATAAGAATTCTTTAAAAAGAATCGACTTAACGCTAAAAACCTTTATTTTAGATTTAAAATAATAAAATTACATAATAATAGAGAATATATTGCTTTTTTAATCTTGATTTTTGGTGTAATCGTGATAAGCTTAATTGTAATTGTATGTTCGATCTCCGATATATTTATATTCGATTATGAATTATGATATATATAAATCGAATATTGGAGAAAAAAAAATGTTTTTCGGAAAAAAATTTAGCGGTTATCGTAGTGATATTTTATCAGGACTAGATATATTGGTATTATCTATCATAAAAAATAATAATGGAATCTCTGGATATGATATAATCCAAAAAATTAATAAAAAATTCAAGGATTTATGGAAGGCTTCGGCTGGAACAATTTATCCCCTGTTAAATCGTCTCACAGTAAAAGGATTCGTGGAAATTGAGGAAATAATGGAAAGCAATCGTCAAAAAAAGATATATCGGATTAATGATGATGGCAAAAAAGCTTTAAAAGAGATATTAGAAACTAATCTGGAACCGAGCATGAACACGCTTGGAGATTACATTAAGACAGTTGTTAAAGCATCAATACCAAGTGAAAAATTATTTGATAAGGTTTTTTCCTGTTTTCCATTTTGCGGATATTCAATTGACGAAAAAGTCAACGAATCGGATTATTCATTAACAAATATTGAACACATTGAAAGGATAATTAAATCGTTAGAACATTCAAAACTTAGATTTTTAAATAATCTAAAAGAAATTGATAAAAATATTGAACGACACATGTCTATTCTTAAAAGAATCAGAGAAGAGCGGAATAAAAACTCAAGAATTATCGAAATTATTGACGATAACGAAGAATTTGAAGATTTTTAATAATTGAAACAAAAATTTAATAAAAAGAAAGAGGAGTATAGAACCAACATGAGATGTACTCCTCCAAATTTAATATTAAAAAAAAAAAAGAAAAAGAGGTAAAAAAAAATGTGTTATGGAAATGAATATAAAACAAAAAATATGAATTGGCAAGGCACTTTCCC
>JAUWRB010000236.1 GCA_030610785.1 Promethearchaeota archaeon
TTTAGATAATTTTTTAATAAGATTTGGCATTTTCAATTTTCACATTATCTAAAAGTTCTATTTTATTAAGTAATGGACTTTTTTTATTTAAATCTTGATAAAAAAATAAAGTGTTATTTAATTTTCTTTTTTCTATGTTATCTTTATTTTCCATACCAGATCGCTTTTTAGTCAGTTTCTTTCTTTGACTTTTTTATGGTCTTTAACTTCTTCTAAATCAAATATCACATTTATTTTTAAAATAAATTAAAGGAGAAATATTTAAGAAATAATGAAACATCAAAGGATATTCTCTTTCCATTGAAGATATTGTTTTGTTACTTTTCCACGCCAGACGGCACTTTTGCCGGTTTCTTTCTCAAACCTTTGTTGCAATTCTTCTTCTGAAATTTCTTCGACCTGTTCTGTCTTCTCCTTAGTAGAGCTAGTATCAGAAGCCTCGTCTTTAGAATCTATATCAAAATAAAAATAAACCATTACACCACCAATTGATATTATTAAAATTAAAGGATTAATTCCAATCATGCCTAAAATCAGAACAGAAAAAGTAGCGGTCATTATTAATAAATAAAAGACAACTTGAAAATGATTTAATGATATTATTTCCACGGGAACTGCTTCTGGAATTGCTTCTGGAATTACTTCTGGCACTTTTTTTTGTTTCTCTTCCTTTATGGCAATAATATCAATTGGTTTTTTTTCGATTTCTCCTGTTTTTGTTCGGCATTTCTTCATTAGCGCTATTTCAATTTCCCCTATTATTTTAATTATTCTTTCGGGGTTGTCAGAGTCCCAATTGATGTAAGATGGGATATTGTTAATAAATTTCTCCTCATCGTTGTCAAATAATTCGAAAATTTCGGGAGGTATATCAAGCACTGGTCTTTCAGGATAGTTGGAAAAGTTTATTCCAATTATAAAATGATGTTCTGTAGTTATAGATAAATAAATATTAGCCCTTGTCATGGACTCTTGAAATTCAGTTTGAAAATTAATGTGAAGCGCTTCAGCTTCTTCGGCGATTTGAGTTTCTCTTTTAAGAAATTGAGCGAGGTGGTATTGATCTTCTTTTGTGATTTCCTCGGTTATTTCAACTTCTTCCGTTCTTTCAATTTCGGGTACTTCTTTCTCGATAGGGGATTTCTTAAAAAGGGTAATCTTTTTTGAAGATATGAATTTTTTAAATTTTAGAAATTTTCTTTTAGGTTTAGTTTCTTCTTTAATTTGAACGATTCTTTTCAATATAACATTTATTTTTTTTTCTAGAATTGAATTTTGTTTTTTAAAGTCATTGTAAGAAATTTCGGATTCTCTTAGTTGTCTTTTTAAAATTTTTATCTTATTAACAATTTCGTCTCCTTTTTTTCTTAAGAGACTTAATTCATTCTCAATAGGGGATTTTTCCCTTTTTTTTTAAAACTTCCATATAAAAATCTTGAGGGGGGTATTCTCACTGGAAGTGGAGTTATTGCTTTTTTTTTTGGAGCTTCTCTAATTGGTATTTCTTCTTCTTCTTCTTTAAATTGAGTTATTTTTTTCAAAATGACTCGTAATTCATTTTCTAGAATTGGCTTTTGTTTTTTAAAGTAGCTGTAAGAAACTTTAGATTCTTCTAGTTCACTTTTTAAGACTTGTATATTCTTAACAATTTCGGCTACTTTTTTTTTTAGAAGACCTATTTCAGCCTTTTTTTTTAAAAGCCTTATTTCTTTACTACTTTTCTCGTTATTCATTTGTTTCTAACTTTTTTAGTTTTTCTTTAATCATTAGTTCAAATCCGATTGCGTTTGCAAAAGCAGGTTCTTTTACTTTAATAATTCGGTCGAAATTGAAATCACCTATTAAATTTTTTTCTAGTATGGCAATTTCTATTTCTGTCCAGAAAAGGCTCATCCATTCGCCGGTAATGATGTAATAATCTATTTTTGCATCTAAAGGTAAGTTATTTATTACATCCATTAAATTATCTAATATTTCAGCAGAAATTAATCGAATAAAGTGGTTTTTTACTTGACTAATATCGTAAGTTTTACCTGCTATAACGATATTATTTTGATTTTCTCGTATATTTTGTAATATTGATGTTGGGTGAACAATATTATTCGTTTGTTGTTGAAGCGATGTAGCAATTTTATTTAATAAAGCAAAACAAGAAGCGTCAATTAAATTACGGGAGGAGTTTCTCATCAAATTTCCGTTATAAATCGTCATGATTTCTGTGATTAAATCTAAGGAGATAACTATCGCATCGATTGCCGTTTTTTCTTTAAAACTTGATCCGACTTTATAATAAGTTCCATATGATTCTGGCATTATGAATACTTTTTTTATGACTTTTGTAATTTCAATAATATCTTTTGTGGCATCGTTTTTTATTTTTATTTTAATTTCGCCTTTTAATTTTGAGCTTAATATCTTCATTCTCTCAATACTTGTAGATATGGGAACCCCGATTCCCAAAATGATATCTTCATCCTTTTTTTCTGAAATTAATGGTAATACTGCTTTAATTAATAGTAAAATATTGTTAATATTTTTTAGATTCCCTTGTTCTGTAATAAAATGTTTAATTTCACACTGAGTTCTTGCCAATTCTCCGATATAATATTCTTCCTCTTTTTCTACAAGAATTAAATTATTAATCCAGCTTTTATCGGAGGTAATTCCGCTCAATCCTGTAGGATCTGGAGTTCCAATTATATTTGGAATAGTTTCTTTAATATTTCCGCAAGAAAATTTAATATTACCCCCAATATCTATACCAATAGCAAGAATAATGAATGCACTCTGTTGAATTTTTAAAATAAATATTCTTTTTCTTACCTATTTAAAAAACTTTTTATATAAAAACTTAGACTAAGTATCCAATTCTAAAAAATAAAAATAATAAAAATAATAAAAAATATGCATGAGTTGAGAAAAAACAATGGTTCAACATATAGGAATAGATCTGGGAACATCTACAATAAAAATATCTTATGGAGATGAAAAATATTTAATTCCATCATTAATAGGAGAGCCAAATCCAGGATGGGGTGGAGGTGTTGGAGATAAATCGCTGGAGAACAACATGATTTTAATTGATGGTTCAGAGAAATGGTATGTTGGGGAATTAGCACGATTGCAATCTGAAGTACGAAGGTCGTTAGCGAGTGATGGGCAAATGAAATCTGCTGAAGAGACTTTTATTGCTATAAAAGCGGCATTGGGTCTAATTATCAATGAAGAAGATGAGGAAATTGTTATAGCAACTGGTGTACCAGTAGCAACAAGTATTGAAGTAATGAAAAACCTTAGTAAGATGTTAAAGGGAACATTAGAAATAAATATCGAGAATGATGCCACTAAAGAAAAAAAAAATATCTCGATAAATATTAAAAAGACCTTGGTAATGCCGGAACCTTATGGAACTTACTATAGTGTATTGAAAGAGAAAGGTGCCGATGAGGCCGTGGATACTGTTTTGATTGATATAGGACATGGGTCAACAGATATTTTGACAATGTATCAAGGTAGACCAATGCGAACCGCCTCAGGGTCGTTAAGGGAAGCTATAGATACACTAACAAATAGGATGGCTAAAGCGCTTCAAGAAAAAACTGGAGCCATAATTAAACCCTTTGATTTAATGATGGTAGTTAAAAAACAAAGGGATACAGTAATGATTGGAGGGCAAACATATTCTATTGAGGATTTAAAGGGACATTACACCAAGCAAATTTCGAAAGTAATCATAGATGAGGTGTTACGCTTAATTTCTTCTTTACCGCCTGATGCGTTTATTGAATACTATATTATTTGTGGTGGTGGAGCTTACACGTTAGGAAATGCAATTAAGGACGCAATAATTGAGGGAAAATTAGTATCATCGCCTGAAAATGTCATAATACCCGAAGATCCCGTATTATCTAATGCTAAAGGTTTCGAAATGATATCAATGTCTCAATAATTTTAAAAATTCTATTTTTTAATTTTCATTTTTTTTTTATTTTTTTTTTGAGCTTACTCAATCATTGAAATTTTCTTTTGCTCAAATAAGGATAAAAAGTAAATAAAATCAAATCAAACCAACTAACTAGTTAATAAATTATCGTTTAAATTTATCTTGCAAATAAGGATTAATTCTATCTTTTTTTTAAATATTTTAAAGGAGAATAATTTTAACGGAAGAAATAAAATTAAATAATTGTACTTCTATCTTTTAATTTAGAAATTATTACTTTATAATGAGTCATTTTTTTTTAAGCTTCGGACGATAAATATGAGAGAAAAGGCACATAAAAAAGAGATAAACAGGCTTAAAGGGCCCATAAAAGTAATTTGTGCCAGTCCTCGTGGAGAAAACATGGTTGACAATAAAAAGATGAATGGTGAACTTTCAAACATTGAGGACATGATAAAAAATGCCCTAATTGAGTTAAAAGGTTTAGAAACCAATATTGGGAAGATAATCAACCCCTCTTCTAAAAATCAAGTTTCTGGAGGTAATAATTATTTAGTAGTAACTAGAAGATTTCAAAATGCCATGATCGCCGCATTATTTGATGGTGCCAATAAAAAAGACTTTAAAATCTATGAAAAAGGCTTTAATTTTTACGATGACGCTCTTGAAATAATAATGTCTGCAGGAAATCAAACTGAAATCGATCAAATTAAGAGTGAATTTGCACGAGCACTTATAAAAATTTTAAATAATCCAAAAAATACAAAGGACGCTAATTTTAAGCCATTTGTGTTTAAAGCCTGTAAAAGATTAGCTCAAATATGCGATTCTTTTAATCAATTTAAAACAGCCTTAAAATTTCACGAACGTGCCGGCGATTTAATAATAAGAAATCCACTTCTGGCAGATCTTGAATATTTTCAAATAATTTTAGATTATCTTATATTAAATGATAAAGAAAAGGCGAAAAATTTCAGCCTTAAGCTAAAATTAAAGCATTTCAAATTAATAGCAGTCGAATTAATAAATGGAACTCAAGAAAAACTACCAGAAATTCTGAAAAAAATTAGGACTAAAATAGAAGTTCTTGGCGTACAACAAAATCTAGATATACGAAATATAATCGATTTAATTGATGTGTTTCATGACGCATTATTGGAAGGAAAACAAGCATCTTCAGTCAAAAAAATAAAGATTTCAAGTGAAGTTGCTCCCTTGTCTAACGAAAAAATAGAAGCCATTGAGACTTCGTTATCCAATGGAATACAGCAACTTCAAGAGGCTCATCCAAATATTAAAATCCCCATGGTTGCCAAAATAGATACGGATTCTCTAGTATCTGAAATAAAGAAGGTCATTTCTTCGGAA
>JAUWRB010000222.1 GCA_030610785.1 Promethearchaeota archaeon
CTTGTAAACGATTTAATTAAATTTAAAGAAAATCGTGAAAAAGTAGCGACGTCCTGAAAAGTCATGCTTGAACATAACGATAAATGTGAAGATGGTAGTAATGCATTTGACGAGACCAAGCGTAATATATATTTAGATAAAGATGATAACCCCAATACACATTCAATTATGGATGATTTTACGGGGGATAAACGAGTAGATCAATTACTTAAGCAAAAATTGGTTTTTGAAAGGACAATTTCCAAGATATCTTCCCGATTTGTTGGAACCATGAATGTAGATGTTGCCATTAACGCTTCGCTATGCGATATGGGGCAGTTAAGCGGAGCAAGCCGTAGTTATATTATTTTAATTGACGATGAAAATTATATTACTATAAACACGCACGAATGGTGTGCCGAAGGAGTAGAACCCCAAATTGATATACTTAAAGCAATTCCTTTAGATGAGACACCGTGGTGGATTGAAAAAGTCAGAAGAGGAGAAATTATTCACTTTCCAAATGTTTCAAAAATGCCCGTAGAAGCATCACTTGAAAAGGAACTATTAAAAAGTCAAGATATTAAATCTATTTTGGCTTTTCCTCTTATTATTGGAGATAAAAACTCCGGTTTTATAGGATTTGATAACATTAGAAGAAAGGGGGAATGGAAAGAGGGAGATTTTGCTTTACTTAGAATTACTTCTGAAATTATTGGAAATGCCCTTAAACGGCAACAAATAGAATTAAAACTTAAAGAATCTAAAAAAAATTATAAAAACTTAAATAAAGAATTAGAACAAAAAGTAAAAGACAGGACGGATGAATTAAAAAAATCAGAAGAAAGATTTCAAAACATGCTTTTCAATTTAGACGCTGGATATTATAACGTAAAAATGGATGGAGTAATCTTATACCATAATCTCTCTTTTAATAAAATTTTAGGACATGATCCTTCCGAAAATCTGATTGGCAAGCGTCCCTTTAATTTTTGGCAAAATTCTGAAAAACAAAAAAATTATATTAAAGTTCTGATGAAAAATGAAGCTATTAGTGATTATATTACTCATATAAAAAAGAAGAATGGTGAAGAAATTGTCGTGCAAGTAAATGCTCATTTAGTAAAGGATGATAAAGGTATTCCAATAAGTATCGAAGGAACTTTCTTTGATATTACCGATAAATTCAGAATGAGCCAGAAATTAAAAGAATCTGAAAAAAAATACAAATTGCTTTATAAAGGAATTTCAGTTCCTACATACACATGGCAAAAAGTCAACAATGATCTGACTTTAATTGATTTTAATAAAGCTTCTGAGGAAATAACTAATGGAAAAATAAGACATATATTAGGAATTAAAGCGTCTGAATTACATAAAGATCAGTTAGAACTCCTAGAAGAATTACATCGTTGTGCCAACGAAAAAGGCAATATTAATAGAGAAATAAAGTATAGATATAATACTGACAACAAAGAAAAATATCTTTCAGTAAATTACGATTTTATTCCTCCCGATTTGGTCTTAGTTCAAACATTAAATATTACTAAACGGAAACGAGCAGAACGAAAACTAAAAGAACGCACGAGGAAGCTTGAAATTTTAAATCAAATAATCATAGAAGGAAATAGAGCCAAGAATATATCACAGTTATCAGAAAATATTTTGCGTTCTACTCTTGAATTAGTAGGTTTTGAAGGGGGAGGTATTTATTTATTAGAAAAAGAGAAAAGATCCGCTAAAATCGTATGCCATGATGGACTTCCCTTAGATTTTATAGAAGATGCGGATTTGATTAAGATTGACCAAAGCCCATATAATAAAATTTTTATCAAGGGACAGCCTATTTTTACTGAAAATTACCATTTATTGAATCCTAAACGTTCAAAAAAATGGGGCTTCTTATCTTTAGCCAGCGTTCCTATATTTAATAAGGATAAAATTATTGGAGCCCTAAACATTGCCTCAAAAAGTCGTTATATTTTCTCAAACGAAGAAAAAGAAACACTTGAGTCAATAGGACGAGAAATTGGTACTGTCATTGTTAAAATGCAAGCGGAAGAAGCTCTGCGAGGAAGTAAAGCAAATTTACAGACTCTTTTCGATTCATTGGACGACTTTATGTTTGTGCTAAATTCTGAAGGGCACATCTTAAATGTTAATCCTTCGATATTAAAACATTTAAAATATTCAGAAAAAGAAATGTTAAACATGAATATTTTAGACATCCATCCTCCTAATCAAAGGGAAGATGCGATGGTTGTTATTAAAGAGATTATAGAAAACAAGACAGATTCGATTCACATCCCATTAATGACTAAAGACGGAAAAATTATCCCAGTCGAGACAAAAGTCACGAGAGGTCGATGGGGAGATCAAGAGGTCTTTTTTGGAATCTGTCGCGATATTACTGAGCGTTTACAAGCAGAACAGGCGTTACAAAAGAAAGAACGCTTCTTATCAAATATCATAACGAGTATTCAAGATGGCATATGTATCATTGACAAGAACTTAAATATAATTCAAACCAACCCTAAAATCGAAAGATGGTACTCGGATAAGATACCGCTCGTTGGTAAAAAATGTTATCAAGCATTCCAACAAAGAAGCAAACCTTGTAAAGATTGTCCAAGTCAAAAAACTATTGACACGGGAAAAATAGCTTTTTCTTCTGCTCGGAAGAAAATTGTAGGTGGAGAAAATATGGGTACATTAGAAGTTTACACTTTTCCACTCCTTGATCAAGAAACAGCTAAAGTATATGGTGTAATTCTATATATTCGTGATATTACTGAACAGATAAAAATTGAGAATAACCTTAAAGAATCAGAAGAAAAATATAGGTCTTTATACGAAAAATCTCCAAATGCTTTAATTATATATAATAAAAAGGGAATACTATTAGATTGCAATTTAGCAACCGAAAATATATTCGGTTTTAGAAAAGAGGAATTAATTGGAAAAAAATACTTAGATTTAGTAATACTCAATACAGATCAAGAGTTATTAAAAGGAAAAAAACATGAGAATGTTGTAAAGAGGGGAGATTTAAGTCAAGGAGAATGCATGATTAGAAGGAAAAACGGTAGTATAGCGTGGTTATATTATCAAAGTTCAATTATTAAATTAAATAATGAAATTTTTATCGAAGTAATTGGGCAAGATATTACGGAAAAAAAAAAAGCAGAAAAGATAATAAAGGAAGAGATTAAGAAATTAAAAGAACTCGATAAAATAAAGCAAGATTTCATTACAAGAATGTCCCACGAGTTAAAAACGCCGTTAGTTTCGATTTATAGTTCTACAGAACTTCTTTTGGATCATTATGCCGAACATTTTGACGATAAAGCCAGAGTGCTGATTGAAATGATAAATAGGGGCGGAAGAAGGCTAACAAATTTTATCGAGGATCTGCTTGATGTTTCGCGATTAGATTCAGATAAATTTAAATCGAAAAAGCAAAAAGAGAATATAATAGAAATAATAAAAGAATGCGTAAATGACACGTATTATTTAGCAAAAAAACGAAAACTCTTTATAAATATTAATATTCGTGAAGATCTATATTTAGATGTGGATAAAAATCGATTTGAGCAAGTTATTACGAATTTATTATCAAATGCTATAAAAAATACACCTCCAAAAGGCGATATCTCCATTGCTTTACAAAAAGAGAAGGATTTTATTGACATTGAAATAAAAGACAGTGGTGTAGGATTTACAGATGAGGAGAAAGAGAAAATATTTAAAAAATTCGGAAAGATCGAAAGATATGGAAAAAGGATGGATATAGATACTGAAGGCTCTGGTCTTGGACTTTATATTTCAAAAGAAATTGTTAAATTACATGGCGGGAGAATTTGGGTCGAATCAGAAGGAAGAAATAAAGGGTCAACATTTATTATTAGACTTCCTATAATTTAACTATTAATTTTTTTTTCATCAAGTGATATTTTATTAATTATTAAAATCAGTTTTCAATTCAATAATTAAAAAAATTGTAAGATATGAGCAATTAATTCTCGTTTTTCTTTTAGGATTTAGGATATTTATTGTTATAAATAATTGAATATGGTGTTAAACTTTAGAAAATTAAAGGGTTTTAATAAAATGCCATCTGCTCTTGTTTCTTTTAATTTTTTTGATGCTTCTGAATAAGGGATTGCTGTTATAAAGAAAATAGGTATATTCTTTAATTCTTCGTTAGATTTAATAGTAGTACAGACTTCAAAACCATCAATATCAGGCAAGATTATATCTAACAATATTAATTTTGGAGTAAATCTTTTTAATTCTTCAAGACCTTTAGCTCCACTTGTTACTCCCTTACAAGTATAACCTTTTAATTCTAAAAAATCAGCTAAAACCATTATTGTTGAAGAGTCATCATCAATTATTAAGACATCGTATTTAACTATTTCGGTGTCTATTTCTGATAGGAATTCATTAATCTTATTTTCAAGAAACATGCTTTGATTAAATATTTCTTTCATTTTTAATAAAATATCGACATCAATCTTATTGGAATAATTCTCGATTATTAATTGTGAGAATCCTTTTATTACTGTCAGGGGCTCCTTTAAATCGTGAGAGACTTTAGAGTAATTTTCCAAATATTGAATTTTTGTCCTATTATTAATATAGAAATTTACAGCCTCCCTAATAAGCATTGAAATGGTAGTAAATTCGTTTTTATCTACATAATTTTGCCATTTGAGTTTAATATCTTCAGAAACTAAGATCCCTATTCTTTTCATTTCTTCGCTCTTTTTTTCGACGTCTGAAATGTGGACTACCCTTTATATTTTTAACTTTTATTATTTTTTATTATTAATTATTATTCTTTTATATATTATGTTTTCAGTTATTAAAAATTTTGTGTTAAATTTATAAATTTTTACTAATTATGACTTTTTTTGATTAAATAATTATAATTTTAAATTTGTTGCGAAATTTTTTATGTAATTTTTAATTTCATAATTTGGTAAAATATAATCTGCCATACCTCTTTCGGCAGCTATTTTTGGCATTCCATAAAGAATACTTGTTTCTTCAGATTCTGCTATTGTATTACCGCCAAAAATTTTAATAGCTTCAAGTCCATTTACTCCATCCTCCCCCATTCCCGATAATAAAATACCTAATGTTCGATTTTTATAAACGCGGGCAGCCGAAAAGAATAATAAATCTATGGAAGGCATGAAATAATTAATAGGCGTTCCAACATGTGTTTTAATACAAGGGTTATTATTTTTAACAGAAATTTCCAAATGCATTTCACCAGGAGAGATATATACGATCCCGGGTTGAAGATATTCTCCATTTTCTGCGATTTTTATTTTAATTTTACAAGCGTTATCTAAAGCTTTAATAAAAGTTTCAATAAAATGAGCGTTTAAATGTTGAACGATCAAGATCGGACAAATTAAATTTTCAGGAAGTTCCTTTAAAATCGTTTTTAGCGTTTTAGGTCCGCCCACACTCGCACCCATTACAATAATATTGGATTTTAAGCGAACATTCTTAATAGGAGTAAGATCGGGGATATGATCAGTTTTTTTTCTTGTCGTTTTATTTAATTTTAAAAGAATTTTATATTTTTCTTCACGAATGAATGGCTTTATAGATTCTTTTTTATTTTCTTTAA
>JAUWRB010000150.1 GCA_030610785.1 Promethearchaeota archaeon
CGGAAAATAGAGCTAAAGCGGGGATTTTTTCAAGTAATGTGGGATAACTTCCTTCCGGACTTCGGAGGTCACGAACTTTCTCGTGACCCATGAGGCATGTCCGGGACTCGGCGACGAGCATTCAGCCTGATAACCTTAGGGCTGGTCTTTTCTCTGAAGAAAAGATTGATGATTAGAATAGAAATTGTGATTTTAATAAAAAATTATAAATTTTTATAAATAATTAGAAGGTTAAAATCAGATGCTAGCTATAATCTTTGTACTCTACCATAACTTTTTTCTATATAATTAGCTACAAGCAAACAAAATACCGTTCCTAAATTTTCAGCAATAATAAACGATATAATATTATCTAAAAAGATAATACAAATCACGTAGGATACAACGAAAGGGACGACAAAAATCACTAAAATTAAAAATAGCGGTTTAACGATCGGAAAATTTATAAAATTCGTTAATTTTATGTTTTTTGATTTTACTTTCTGAAATTGGCTCCTTAATTTTTTCCTTCTCTCGACTTGGGCAAAACTCTCGAAAATAATTGTTGCCGCAAAAAATAATGACACGGTAACACCAATAGGTACTATGACCACAGCGAGATAATTACCTACGCTTAAAAAATATTGAGCGAAAAAAATAAATATTAATTGGAACATTCCACACACGCCTAATAACATCAACGCAATGCCGATATGTTCTTTAGATTTCCAGCGGATTCTAATTGGCATCTTAATATTTTCCTAATTAAATTGTGTTTTAGTAATGGTGGGCGCGGCGAGACTCGAATTCGCGCCAAGCAGGTTCAAGCCAGCTCAATCTCGCGACCTTCCGCACGTCAAGCGGACGTCATACCGCTAGACCACGCGCCCTAATTTTAATTATTTTAAAGTTTTTTTTTTTAAAAATTTCTCTAACTCTATTTTCTAAGTATTTAGTTAATATTAATGAATATATCTCCAATTATTAAATTTATTAAGAATAAAATAGAAAAAAAGAAAAAATTTGTATTTTTTTTACGGCTTTTTCTCTCTTAAAGCTCTAATCATTGGAAGGTCATTACCCGAAAGGATCTCTAGCATCGCCCCTCCTGCAGTGGAAATGAAGGAAACTCTGTCTGCCAATCCTGACATTGTAGCGGCAGCACCCATTTCTCCGCCCCCAATAATTGTTAACGCGTTATTTTCTTCTGTTGCTTTAACCATTGCTTCGACCATTTCGTTAGTTGCCTTTCTAAAGACTTCCTGTTCAAATATTCCTGGTGGCCCATTAGCAATTATAGTTTTACATTTCATGACGATTTCTTTAAATTTTTCTACTGATTTTGGACCAATATCTCCAGTTGTAGTATTATATGTTGCCGCTTCATCAATACTAATGGTTTTTCTACTGCCATTATCATTGATTATTAAGTCTTCTGGGAGAATGATTTTATCCTTATATTTTTTATAAGTTTCTAAGATCATGTCTTTATTAGCTTCTAAATCTTTAGCTATAATTTTATGATTAGGTTCTCCCATTTTTTTACCTAATGCCTCAAAGATCAAAATCGCAGTTAATCCAGAACATAAGGCATAATCTAATTTTCCATTATCAAAATTGAATTTCATTGCTTTGAATTTATCAATTGCCTTAGCTCCACCAATAAGCATTACCATGGGTTTTTCAGGGGCTTCTACGATTTTTTTTAGGGAAAATAGTTCTTTTTCAGTAATAGGTCCAGCTAACATTTTAGGCCAACCAATGATTGAAACATGAGAACGATGAGCCGCTCCAAAAGCATCAACGATAACATAATCGACTAAAGGAGCCAGAATTTTAACCATCTCAGTATTTTCTGCTTTAGAAAAATCATCATAACCTTTCATTTCTGGTTCCCATTTTCGAACATTATTAAGAAGTAATATTTCACCCGGGTTGAGATTTTTTATCGCTTTAACAGCTTCCTCGCCGAAAAGGTCCTTCACAAATTTCACTGGACGTCCAAGTTGTTTTTCAATCTCTTTTGCGTGTATATCTAAATCTGTGAAGTCTTTTGAACCAGGACGAGATTGATGTGCAATGAGTATGATGGCGCTATCCTTTAATTCATTTAAAGCAGGAACGAGAGCAGTAATGCGCGGTGATTCTCGTATTTCATATTTCTCCATATCAATGTTAGAATTAATATCTACTCGCATTATTATTTTCTTGCCTTTTAAATCTACATCCTTGTAAGAAGTATAATCTATCTTCATTTTCATCATCAACTTTTATAAATAAGTTTATACATCAATATAATATATTTTATATTTATTTCGTTTCTTAATATCTTTTCTTAAATTTGTAATGAATGAGTAAAAGAATTAATTTTAATATAAAAAAGAATCATTTTATTATTATAATTTTTTTACAAATGAAATTAATAAATTATTGAAACTTCTATTAAAAAAAGTAATTATAATTTTATTTTTATTCGATTTGAGAATATCATGACAAGCGAATTAAAAGCGATCATTATTAAAAATTTGGAAATGGGAAATAACAATTTTTTAATGTTTCCTCCTGTTCTAATCCCTAAACCTAAGGAAATAATTAATATTGAACAAAAAAAAGCATATTTTTTAACAAGTGAATGCACATTCCGTTTTATTAATCTTAACAATCAAGATTTTTTATTAAACGATTTAAATGAGTTTTTAAATCAAATTTCAAATGTTGTAATTAAGAAATTTGACCCGGATGATTCCGATTTTGAAATTATAAATAATAAAAGTAAAAACTCTCTTTTAAATGTAAATAACAAGGATGGATACAATCTTGAAATAAAAAAGAATAGGATTATAATACATGCGATAGACGAAAAAGGAATATTTTATGGAATTCAGACCTTAATTCAATTAATTAAAAACGGTTATTTAACAAATGAAACCCACGAGATTTTGCCTAAGAACAATCACAATAAATTAATCTTACCTGAAATAGAAATTAAAGACATCCCTGATTTAAAGATTAGAGGCATTGCTCAAGATATTTCACGAGGGCAAGTATTCACCGTTGAGAACGCGAAAAGATATGTTAAAATTCTTAGCCATTATAAAATGAATTTTTATTGTCTTTATATTGAAGACATGTTTGCGCATCCTAAACACCCGTTAATAGGCAAAGAGCGAGGGGCTTTAACATCTGAGGAAATAAAAGAAATTGACAAATTTGCAAAAGAAAGATATGTAGAACTCGTTCCAATCTTTGAATGCTTAGGCCATCTCGATAACATATTACAACACGATAAATATAGTAATTTAGCAGAATTTCCAGGAGCCTTTTGCCTAGACATTTCAAATCCAGAGATTTATTCGTTTTTAAGCGATTATATTTCTGAGATGAGTAAATGTTTTTCAACTAACTATTTTCATATCGGTTGCGACGAGAGTTTTGATATCGGAAGATACCGCTCTAAGGAATTTATTGAAAAGCACGGTAAAAGCGAGGCATTAATTGATTTATACGAAAAAGTCTACAAGATTACTAAAGAAAATAATAATGAACATGTTATCATGTATGACGATATCGTTAGGCACGACGATAAAATATTAAACAATTTAAATAAAGACTTGATAATGATGTATTGGGATTATGCGCCAAAGAAAACTTACCCGCTTGTTAAAAAATTCTTAAATACGGGGTATAAAGTTATAGTCAGTCCTTCAATGCTAAGCTGGCAAAGACATTTTCCTGATAATAAGAATTCTAGCAAAAATATTATTAATTTAACAAAAGTAGCGTATGAAAACAGAAATAATGGTTGCTTGGGGGTCATTACTTGTACATGGGGGGACATGAAATATTACTCCTTGAGGGAAAACGAAATCTTTGGAGCGATATTAAACGGTGCTATTTCTTGGACGACTCCCAATTTTAATTATCAAACATTTAAAAGAGATTATGGGCTTCTGTTTTATGGAATTGAAAAGAAATATTTAGAAAAATTTAATGAAATGTTCACTCTTTTAAGTAATTCTCCGTCCCTTTATTATAAAATAAGTCTTTTGATCCCTCCTCTCTTTTTTACTTATTTATTTAAACATCCCTTTCCTAAAAAGGACTTTAAACCTTATTTTGATAAGTACGAAAAATTAGGTAATTTAGCAAATAAATGTTTAGAAATTTACAATGAAATTAAACCAAAAGTGCATTTTGAATCGAAGAATTTTGAATATATTGAATTTAGCGCGGAATTGGCAAAATATCTTAGAGAAAAAATAGACATTTCTCTTAAAGTTTCAAATATTTTAAATAATTCTGAAATTAATAAAAAAGACGCTAAAAATGCTATCGCTGACTTGAATTACATTAGAAATAAATTTATTTATCTAAAAGAAAAGTTCGAAAAGCTGTGGTTAAGAGCCGCTAAACGCCCATGTTTAGATGTCATACTAAAATTATTTGATTTTGTTATTGAGAAATACAACGAAAAGATTATTCAAATTAATAAAGGAATATTTTTTGTAGATCCTTATTTAACTTCTGAGTGGATATGGGGTATTGAGACATCCGATTCAAATAAACCGTGTTATTTTAGAAAAACTATTGAAATTAATCAACCCATTAAAAAAGCAATTATTCAGTGTATTGCTTGTAATCATGCCAAAATATTTATAAATAACAAGTTTATCGGAGAAGTTCTAAGTAGATATTCAATGTCAATATTACCAATAGTTCTTAGAGTTAAAACGTTTGATATTACGAAATATCTTCAAGAAGGCACAAATATTATTGCTATTGAAGCAATTAGTTTTGATGGATTGGGAGCAATTAATATTTACGGTCAAATCCAATTCAAAAACGACTTAACCCAAGAGATTATTACTAATAAAACTTGGATTTGCAATCAAGAAGAAATATTTAAAGAAAAAGAATGGTTAAAATTAGAATACAACGATAAAGAATGGAAACCTTCAAAGTCTTACGGTCGACCGCCTAATTTAAACGGAGATATTTTTAAACCTGATCTTTTGAATGGGGAAATTTCTTTCACCCAGGATTATTTTGGATTTGAAGGATATTCTTCTAATTTCTTATCCGAATCTTCAAAAGAATTAATTGAGAATACTATAAAAATAATGGAGCCTTATGGCTGAAGAAAAGGATTAAAATGACAAATATAAAGGATATACTAAAACAACTAATCGATAAGAAGTTATCTATAGAAGATGCTGAAAAATTCTTAAAGGCTAACTTGATCGAAGAAGTAGGGGATTTAGCTAAATTAGATATTTTTCGAAAAATGAGAACTGGTGTACCTGAAGTTATTTATTCCGAAAGTAAATCTCCTCAAATGGTATTGAATATTACAAATTCGTTTTTAAAAACTAAGAAATTTGCGATAATCTCTCGATATAACGAAAAACAAAAAGAACTTATTGTTAAATCCTTTGAAGAAAACGAAAAATATAATATTAAGATAAATGAATTAGGAAAAATTATTATCATAAAAGAAACATCATTTAACTTTGTAAAAAAAGGGGGAATTATCGGAATTATTACAGCTGGAAGTTCAGATATTCCAATTGCCGAAGAAGCAAAAGCAATAACGGAAACGATGGGCTGCGAAGTAATTACAAGTTATGATTTAGGAATTGCTGGAATTCATCGAATCTTTTCACCGCTTAGTGAAATGATTAAAAAAGGTGTTCACGTGATAATAGTCTGTGCTGGAATGGAAGGAACATTGCCGGGAGTAGTTGCCGCTCTCGTGGATATTATTGTAATAGGCGTCCCTATATCAAGCGGATATGGAATGGGCAAAAAAGGAAAAGGAGCGTTAATCACAATGTTGCAGTCGTGTTCCCCGGGGTTGTTAGTAGTAAATATTGATAATGGATTTGGAGCCGCTGCTTCCGCAGCTTTAATTGCAAACAAAATTGCTAAATAATTTTGCTATCGTTTTATACATCTATGGTGTAGAAATTAAAAAGGCGAAGGAGGAAAACAACTGGAATACCGTATTTGCTGGATTAAAGGTTTTTGGTATGGACCTTATTAATGAAATCTGGATCACTAAATCATACTCCTAATTTTTTAATCGCAAAATTTCTGTTTTTAAATTATAAAAAAATAAAAAAATAAAAATATATATAATATAAAAAAATTAATAAAACCATAAATATTAAAAAAAACCAATTCTTCTACTAAATACATGAGGTCTTATTAAATGTCGGAAAAGGTGTGGTATAAAGCGGCAAAAATAATTGTTAGGGCAAGTGGGAATCCTCTTTTTCAGGCCAATGAAACTATGGTTGAACTCTTGCAAACGCTTTTAAACGAAGAGCAAGTGAATTTCTTACTTAAATTCAGGAAGCCTCGCTTAACATTTCAAGAGTTAAAAGATAAGACGGGGATGAGCGATGATAAACTCATGGAAATGTTAAACATATTAATGGATAATGGGCTGCTCATGGATTGGCCAGTTCTCGGCACGAGCATGATGGAATATCGTCTATTGGCCCCAATTGCAGATACATTTGAATATTCTCTCGTGAAATTTGATCGTCCACTTGAGCAAAAAAAGAAATTAGCACGGATTTACGAGAAAATGTTTCAAGAAGCAATTGAAGTGACTCAAACGAATTACGAAGGATTATTGCCGATATTTAAAGATAGCATTCCTGTTTTTGCCAGGATTATTCCTATCGAAAAAGAATTGACCGTACCGCAAGAAAAAGTAGTACCTTGCCTTGAAGCTTCCAAAATAATCGATGAACAAACGATAATATCGATCTCCGAATGCCCTTGTAAGCTTGAAAGAGCTCTCTTAGGCGATCCTTGTAAAACCTCTAGCGATATTTATAGGTGCCTTCATTTTGGAAACATGGGTCGTTATTTTATCGAGCATAATCTTGGCAAACCGATCTCAAAAGACGAAGCAAAACGAGTTTTGAAGGAAGCAGAAGAAGAGGGACTCGTTCATAAGACTTTTCACGATGATTTTAGTCTCGATAAGAAAGAAAACGCCATATGTAATTGCTGTAAGTGTTGTTGTATTCTTTTTCAAAGCTATTATCGTGGAACTTTTCCGTATCATACTTTAACCTCGTACATCGCGAAAATAGACGAGAGTAAATGTGTAGAATGCGGAATGTGCGTTGAAAAATGTCCAATCGAGGCAGTCTCATTGATAGATGGAGTATCACATACCGACGACCAAAAATGTATTGGCTGCGGAGTCTGCGTTCACCATTGTCCCCAAAATGCGAGGTCTTTAGAGCGAACAGAACAAAGAGAAATATATATTCCTCCTCCAATCATAGATTAATAATTTTTTGAAAGCGACCATCGTGGACTAAACGCCGGCGTACTGTTCCGAACCGAGCGGGTGTTTCAAGTTTGAAACCCCCGATAATATCGAGCCCTTTTTCTTGGAATTCTTTTATCCATTGTTCTTTATTCACCATCATTTCACCATTTTACAATTTTACGATTTTTTATTATTATTTGAATTTTTGAATTTTTTAAGTATTTCGTTGCTTGCAATATCGATCTTTCGCACTCGACCATTAAAATAACTTTGATTTTAAAATTTCAATTAACAATATAAAACTTTAAATATCCTATGGTTAATTAAATATTGAAACTCTCTAATTATAAAAATTAAAAATTAAAAAATAAAAATAAAAGGAAAGGTAATTAACATGGTACCAACAGCAGCTTCTCAAGAAGCACTCTCCAATTTAAGAGTTTTAACGAATTACGAATGGTATATTATCCCGTTACTTGCTATCGTTTTATACATCTATGGTGTAGAAATTAAAAAGGCGAAGGAGGAAAACAACTGGAATACCGTTTTTGCTGGACTAACGGTTTTCGGTATGGACCTTATTAACGAAATCTGGAACGCGTTAATATTTACGGGTACTCAATATTCTGCGTTCTGGACTACTCCAGGTCATAGTTCTTATATTATTATGATTGGCTGGAACCTTGAAATTGCGTTCATGTTTTCTATTTCTGGTATTGTATTTGCCAAATTCCTTCCTGAAGATAAGAACGAAAAAATCTTAGGGATCCCTAATCGTTGGGCAATGGCTATTGGGTTCGCAGTCTTCTGTGTTTTTGTTGAAGTACTTTTAAACGCAGCGGGCGCTCTTGTTTGGGAATATCCATGGTGGGAGGCAACACCTTTGGGTGTTATTCTCATCTTCTTTATTGGATATTTCCACTTCTACATAGCAGCACATTTAGTCCATGATATGAAAAAAATGAGGAGTAAACTTATAGCAATAGGTGTGATTTATGGAATTGGTCTTGGGGCATTACTAATCTTTCTTTTCATCCCCACATGGGTTGGACTCACACCTTTAATCTAGATCTAGATCATGAATTGTTTTCAATAAATCTTAGTTTTTTTTTATTTTTTTTTTATTTTTTCAAGATTTTTAAAAATTTGTTTTATTATTATACTAAAAATGATATCACTTTAAATCAAGATAAGAACGAAAAAAAGCTTTAATTAAATACATT
>JAUWRB010000055.1 GCA_030610785.1 Promethearchaeota archaeon
ATTACTTTTTAAAAATCTCGGGTAATATGTTAATAAAGTTGTTGGGAAAAAGAATTAGCTGGTTTTGAAAAAAAATGATATGCATCACGAGATTATTAAATGCAAATAAAAGGCCTTGATTTTTTACCATATACCAGGTATCAACTTATAGCGAGTTTTTTGAGCATATTCTTTGTATCCTTTAAGTTGTTCATGTAACATTTTATCTTCGTGAATTGTACGGAGAATTATTGTTATTATTATAATTGCGCATGGTATTAAAGAGAATAGCGACCCAAGAGCAAGACAGTGAGAAATATAGAGAATAATAACAGCCAAATACATTGGATGCCTAATAATTCGATAAGGACCAGTAGTAATGACTGTATGCCCTCTATCTTCTTGAATCTCAACAACTCGCGAAAGATACATATTTTCTCGACTAACAAAAAAAAATAGGATTAACGCAAGAATCATACCAATAAATCCAATAATGCTAACATATAATGGAACATTTAACCACTGGAACCTTATGGCATCGAAACCTGGGATTATATACATCAATATGAAAAATGGCGTACCAATAACACCTAACTTTTTTTCCCAACTCTCAGTGGTTTTAGTTTTAGCTCTTGCTTTCAATAGTTCTGGATCTTTTCTAGCTAAATATGTTATGTAGGATGAAGAAAAAATAATCATTATTATAATGTAGATCCATCCTTGAAGCCAAAATATTGTACCTGCGGGAAGAAAAAGTGCCAAGGCTATAAAGATGTACATGATAATGAACCTCGCATATGGATTTGGTTCTGAATTCTCATCGTTCATTTAAATCACAATGTTTATAGTCATATCCTAATAATAGAAAACCGATAACCATATTTAAACCTATCGAATCGAATTTGATTCGAAATATTTATATTATTAAACAACCATCAATTAATTAAAAAAGCGTAGAATTATCATAAAAAATATTAATTATGAAGAAATATGGAGCAAGAGAGCTTATACTTCAAGTAGCTAAGAAGTTAATTGATAAAAATGGTTATGGTAATACTAACATAATTGATATAGCAAAACAAGGTAATGTTAGCGTGGGAACGCTATATTATCATTTTCCAAGAGGTAAAATTGATATTTTACTATCTCTCATAAAAGAAATTGCACAAGATTTCAAGGAAGAGGCGCTAAGATTTGGATTTACTGGAGGAATAGATTTCTCAACAATTAAAGAAGCCTTGACTAATTACTTATCCTTGATAATTAAGCTCCATAAAAAATACCGACTCACATTAGCTGGGTGGGAAAGTGAAATATTATCCCATCTTGATTATTACATTAAATTAAGGAAAGAAATGGATATAGAAAAAGAAATTCCAGATGAAATGAATCTTTTCATTAGAGAAATGAAGAACTTAATTAAAAAATTCCCTGATGAAAATCTAAGTATCGAAGGGAGGGAAAAACAATTGTATATAATCACTCAAGCTATAATACATAAATATTCTTACGATAGTTACGGATTTAATTCCGATGAGGAATTAACTAATATATTATCTAAAATAATTTTAACTATTTTAAGAGATAAAGACAAATAGTATTTGCTGTATTTAAAATTACATTGTTCTATTATGACTGACTGAAAAGAATTTTAAAAGTTAAAATCTTTCAATCAAATCTTTACCTCTTTTAAGTATTTTGATAAATTACAAAAATTGATGAAACTTTCTTATTTTCTCTACATGTATTTGTCCGGGCGCTGTTTTTTCTTCTAAAGAGCCAAAGGTTAAAAAAGAGCCAACTTTCAAGCACATTATTCTTGAGAAAATCCCTAATTCACCCATACAAAAACATATTATTATATTGCCTTTTTCTGAAAAAGTTTTGCATAATTTTAAAGGAATTAAATTATCTTCGAAAGTGCGAGCTGTAAAAATGAGTTTATAAACGCTTTTTTCCACTATTTTTGAATCTATTAATAATTTGCTAATTAATTTTTCTTGAAAATTTTCAATAAGTCTAAATCCTTCTTCATGAGAAGGAGTTTTCTTAAAATCGTGATAAGAAAAGAATAGTTTTACTCCATTTTTATTGGCGAAAAATATGATTTCTCCTAAGATATGATTATCTGTATTCATTTCAATATCAAGATAACTTGGCTGAGCTTCGATTAATTTTTTCAAGACCAAAAAATGGTCATTTTTTTCGATTTTCATTTGACCTCCTTCTGAAGGAGCTCTAAAAGTAAAAATTGTTTGAATTTTAGGTTGAATAAGGTTTAAAAGATTTTTTCCGAAATTACTGGTAATGTTTTTAATGCGATCAATATAATCGAACCTCAATTCAATTAGATCTGGATTTGTTTTTAATGCCTTATTAATTATTGGTTTAATTTCGTTAATATTTCCAGTTTTAATTGGAATCGGCACGCATATATTAAATTTCATGACATATCGATAAATAAAAATAAATTATGAATAAAAATTAAATTTCTATTATGTTTTTAATTTCTTCTTCTGTTAATTTTAATGTGTTTTCAGCATTAACCTTTTTAACAGCATTATTTTTCTCATAATATTGAATTAGTGGTTTAGCGTTCTCTTCATACACATCCAAGCGCTTTTTTAATGTTTCTTCTGTATCATCGCTTCGTTGTTCAAATTTAATTTCTGCTCCGCAATTATCACAGACGCCCTCTTTTTTTGGTGGTAATGTGTATTTATTATAAATCGCTCCGCATTTTTTGCACGAATATCTTCCTAGAATTCTTTTCGTAATAACATTTCTAGGAACATCTAACAGAAGCAATGTATCAATTTGAGTTATCTCAGATAATGCCTGGGCTTGCTTTAGAGTCCTTGGAAAACCATCTAGTATGAATCCATTCTTTTTCACATCATCTTGATTTAATTTATCTTGAACCATTCCGATGACAACCTCGTCAGGAACTAAGGCTCCCTTGTCCATGTATTTTTTAGCTTCCAATCCAATTGGAGTCTGGTTTTTTAAATTATATCTAAAAAGATCCCCCGTACTTATATGAACGATATTAGGGAGTACTTTAATTATCTGAGACGAAAAGGTTCCCTTTCCTGCACCGGGTGGACCAAACAAAATTAATTTTTTCATTCTTATCAGTTTTTAATTTCTTTTTTTATTTTCAACTATAAAACTTGTAACTTGTTTAAGCTTTAAATGTGATAATTATCTTTTGAATTTTTTTATTAAAAATATAGCAAAATTTAAAAAAAATTTACCTATAAATATGAAGAATTAAAGCTTTTTTTTTATTATTAATCTATAGAACAATCAATTTAAAATAATGATATAATTCATGAATTCTCGAGAACGAATAAATACCACGTTTAATCACGAGGAACCCGATAAGATTCCAATTGATTTAGGAGGAGATCAATCGAGCATTCATATTAAAGCTTATAAAAAATTATTGGAATTCCTTGAAATTGAAGATAAGGATATAAGATATGCTGATTTTGTAGAACAAAATGTTGTTCCATGTGAGGAATTATTACAGAGATTTGAAGTGGACACGCGTTATATCCGTCCTCTCAATAGCATGTTAAAAGAAAATTTTACTCCAATACAAGAAGGAAAGCATGTTGGAATATATGATCAATTTGGTATTTTTTACGGAAATTTCGCTTATAAAGATATTGATGAGATTCTCTATTACGATCCTGTCATTCATCCATTAGCCGATTTTAAAACGGTAAAGGAAATTAAAAATTATGAGTGGCCAAATGGAAGGGATAAGATACCCTTTAAAGGACTGAGGGAACTTGCTAAAAAACTTCGTGAAGAAACAAATTACGCTTTAGTTTCCCCTCCCGTTGGATGCATTTTTGAAAATTGTAGCTTCTTATTTGGATTCAGTAAAGTAATGAAATATTCGTTAAAAAAGCCAGAACTGATTATTGCAGCAATGGAAGAATTACTTGACTATTGGATTGATTATAATATCACATATTTAGGTGAGGTGGGAGAATATTTAGATGTTGCATGCATAAATGGTGATTTAGCGGAACAACATGGTCCAATAATAAGCGTTAAATTATACGAAAAAATGGTTAAACCTTTAGAAAAAAAGCTATCCCAAAAAATTCACGAACTTGCTAATGTGAAGATAAATTATCACTCTTGTGGTGCAACCTCTAAATTTTTACCCCATTTTGCGGATATTGGTTACGATGCGTTTAATCCCGTACAAATATCTGCTCGAGATATGGAACCCTGTAGCTTAAAAAAGCGGTTTGGAAAAATTATTACATTTTGGGGCGGGGCTTGTAATACACAACAAACTTTACCATTTGGAACACCTGAACAAGTAAGGGCGGAAGTAAAATATAATCTAAATTGTTTCAAGCCAGGTGGAGGATATATTGCAGCTAATATACATAATATTACGGCCGAAGTACCTCCAGAAAATATTGTAGCGATGTTTGATGCAATAAAGGAGTTTAGACATTATTGATTTAAATAGAATTAATGAAATAAGCTTTCAAGTTTGAGCTTAGAAGAGGCTGCTAATCTTATTTTCAAATCCACTTATTAACATAAGAAGTGCTCCTTTGCTCTCTTTAATGAAAAAAAAACTCAATATCTTTCTGCTTAAATATTGGAATCATTTCGGTAAATTAATCCATTCATAAAATATATTTATTCGCTAATTTTTTGATAATTTTTTGTTGATCCTCATTATCATGATAATAACATATAAGTACACGGTGATGCCTAGCGAGAAATTTTATAACTGAATTTGTCCTTTGTTGTAGAAAAAGAATTTCTCCTTGATTACTTAGAATTCTAATTGGATTTGGATCTTGTTGATCATCAATGTCTTCGTTTATTGGACTAGCAATTTGTAGGGGTTTATTAGGATCATGCCGTAAAAAAGACCAATGATTGACAATTTCTGGATATTTCTTCAGCTCTTCAAATAAAGCAGCTTCTTTATCACAATATTCGGTATCTGATCTTTCAGCTAAATCATCATATCGAAAGCAATTTTTAATGGGGATTCGATTTGTTATTTTGGAATATAATTTAATCAAATTTTCTTTATCATTATTTTGTATTTCATTTGATTTAAGTAGAATTTGAATGCTTTTAAAAAAACTAGCCTCTGTTAAATTATAAAAGGTTTCGTTGAACCATTCATTCGAGGGGGTCTTAAATAGCTTTATATCGGGTAAAAAAAAAGGAAGATCAATTTTGTTAGAATATTTTTTTATATAATCGTTATATAATTTATGTAAAAGAAGTTCGTAGCATAATACAGTTTTATGTATATATACTACTTTATACATCTGATATCGGGAAAATAAAAAATTCTCTAATGCATCCTGTGCCTTATCAAGAAAGCAAATTTTTCCTTCGTGTAATGTAACTAAGTTACATATTCGATCCATATCCACATTTCCATATGGAACTCCAGTAAAATGGGCATCTCTTAACAAGTAATCTATTCGATCGGCATCGGCATCTGAATGCAATAGAGGTAGTAATTGAATAAGTTCTTTTGCATCAGGATCATTAACATTGATATGACCTATTAATAATTCTCCAATACTTTTCTCATCAATCTTAAATTTTTTTAAAATTTGATTTATTATACTATTTTTTATTATATAATTTCCGAAATCTTCATGATTAACTCCTTCATATAAGTTCTCAAAAGTATGTGAAAATGGTAAATGCCCGCAATCATGTAATAAGGCAGAAATCCTCATTTTCTGAATTATTCTTTCTGAAATAGCATTGTCAGAAGGCAATTTACCTTCTAATTTTAAAGTGTAAAGAAATTTATCAATAATATGAAGAGTACCTAAACAATGTTGGAAACGATTATGTATCGCTCCTGGAAAAACAAGCGATGCTAAACTTAATTGAGTAATTCCTCTAAGCCTTTGAAATACTGGCGTTGAGATAATTTCAAGCTCGACCTTAGTTATCGGAATTGGTCCATGAATGGGGTCTAAGATATTTTTTACCGCTTCAAGTCCCGTTAAAGTCTTCATATTTTAATTGATTTTTTAATCATAAGTCAAAATTTAAAATGTTTTCTACGAAATCACTTTTAAATGTATTTATATTTTACAAGAATCTCAATAATATCATCCAAAAATGGATGAGGTAATTTTTCTTTTAGATCTGGTTTAAAAATTTCTAATTTTTCAATTAACTTAGATTTATTTCTCCCAATTTGTATGGATATGTAAGTTAATGTCGCTAATAATTCGTAAATATCTGCGTTATTTATTCTCAGAGAATCATAAGAGTTCTGTATTAGTGAATCTAACTCAGCTTTAAATTTACGAAAATGGTTTATTGAATTTTTTACATCATGATATAGCTCGAATGGTTTATCAATAACATCATCCTTAAAATCATGTATATGATATATCATATGTGCTATTTCTGAAGAATATGGTCCACGTAAATAAAAGTTCCAGCTATAAGGAAGTGATATTTTTGGATTGAAATGTCCATGGGTAAGTAAATATAATACCTTTTGAACAATAATCCGAGTAGAAAACTCAGAAGTGTATTTTAGAAAAAAAGATTTATCAAGTGCTTGCTCAATTATTTTATATAATTGTTTATCCAGCATTATATAATCATTTCTCTTTCTATTATTTATATATTATGACAGTTGTAATTTATTTAATTTCAAAAGTAAGATATAAGCCGACATTTTAGCTAAACTTAAATTTTATTTGTTTTACAGATTTTATCAATTAAGGATCTTTATCAATATTTATAAATTACTAAAATATATTAATTAGATTATTTCAGCCGAAGTACCTCCAGAAAATATTGTAGCGATGTTTGATGCCATTAGAGAATGTAGACATTATTAATTTCTAACAAGAAATAAAAATAAGATCACTATTATTGTGTAAAAAAGGAAAATTCAATATTGTTTATTAAATGCTCAACTAATTTTTTTTCTCTTAGACTAAAAAGAGTTGCGAAATCACGTTTAATTGAAGTGCCATGATAAGTATTTCCAAAAAATGTACTTGCTTTTTTTATTGTTTCTAATAAATACTTTTTACTTCCAAGATGAAGATAAATTGAAATATCGTTAATTATTAAGAACAAAGTTGGATTTTCGTTGAATTTTTGAAGAATTTTCGAAGTTTTTTTGTAATTTTGACAAGCATTATTATAAAGTTCTTTTAAATTAGTAGCTTTCAGACGAGGGGGGATAATTTCTCCTTCAAAAGTGAATGTATTACATTTATTACAGTCTTCGTAATAATCTTGAATTTTTCCACCTATTTTTAATTTTTTAATGATACTCAATTTAGGGGCAAAATCCAAGAGAGTAATCTCTTTTGGGTCAATTTTTTTCGATTCCACGAGAAATTGGACAAATTTTGCCGTATAATAAGTTTTTTTAGTGTTAGTTTCTCCATGTAATAAAGCATGGCGTCCAATTAAATCGTTAAAATTAAAATCATTATGGAATTTCATGAAAATTTTAAACTATTTTTTTTTGTTAATAATAATCTTCCCAGGTAATTCCTGTCCTTTTTAAAACTTTTAACATTAAATATCCCATTATGCATCCGGGAATACAACTCAAGGCAAATAATCCCCAATAAAACAATAAGCCCTCAATCCCCCCGATTGGAGCGATAAAATAAGCAATTGTTCCTCCTATAAATATAGTTCCAAATGGTTCCGCTAATGCCGCTAATTCTACATGCGAAGATTTTTTTTTTCGTAAAATAAACGCAGTGATTCCAACGATAATAGCACCAGAAATCCCCCCATGAAAAGCGTGTATCGAACCAATTCCAAATGAAAATCGTAAAATAGCGATTGCTAAAGCAATAAAAGAAGAAAATGACAGTCCAATTAAAACGCCTGTCATTGCATTTATGAAATGGGCAAAAGGGTTTATTTTAGTACCAAAAATCGTGAAATAAGCAAAAGGATTAATATAACTTAAAATTAATCCTAATGCGATGAATATTGCTGCCGTAGCGATTTTTTTATTTAATGTACTCCGAATTATTTTTTTTTCTTCATTTATATCTTCTAAATGATTAGAATTTATTTCATTCATTCTTTTTAAAACTCGTATTTTAATCCATATTTAGCATTTAACTTAAATAAAAGTAATTTAAAGTAATGAAATTATTGTATTTTTATAAATATCAAAATCTTAAATAAATTATTGATAAAAATTATGTCAAATTTTAAGAAGTGAATTAAAAATGGTAAAAATCGGAGATTTGGAGATCTTTCCTACAAAAATAATATGTTTAGGTTTAAATTATAAAGATCATGTTGAAGAAACTAAATTTGAGATTCCAAAGGAACCCGTCCTTTTTACAAAAACCTTAAATTGTCTTATAGCTGACGGAGAGCCTGTAATTTACCCTAAGATTCTTTATAATAATAGAAAGTATAACCGCGTGGATTACGAGGTAGAACTCGCTTTTATTATAAAAAAGAAATGTAAAAATGTTTCCGTTGATAACGCCTACGATTATATTTTAGGATATACAATTTTTAACGATATAACTGCAAGAAGAATGCAAATAAAAGATATTACTTCGCAAAAACCTTGGTTCATGTCAAAATCATTAGATACATTTGGTGCTATTGGTCCGAGAATCGTTAAAGATATTAATAACCCTCACGATCTCAAGATTGAATTAAAAGTAAATTCAATTATTAAACAATCATCTAATACCAAATATTTAATATTCAAAATTCCATATTTAGTAGAATATATTTCTAGTTATTTTACTTTAGAACCAGGAGACATTATTGCTACTGGGACACCTAGTGGAATAGGACCAGTTCAACCAGGCGATTTAATTGAAGCGTCCATCGAAAAAATAGGAACTCTTACAAATAAGGTAATTTTAGAAGAAGAATGAATGATTTATTTAACATCACATTCAAATTTTTTTCACATGAAACAATACCATTTATAACAAATATAAAACTAAATTCAAAACTAAAAGTTTTTTAATTGAGAACTACATGGTAAAAATGATGGCCTCAGAAGTAAGCGACCAAGTGAAAAAAAAAATTTTCAAATTGATTTCCACGCCAGGAATAGAAATAGAAGATATTGTTAAGGAAGTAAATTTAGATAATGATACTATAATGGAGATCTTATCTGAAGAATATTTAAAAAACGATCTAAATCATGGTAGACGCATATGTTGTAGATTTTAAAACTTTAGTGAATTTAATAGATTTTCATTATTAATTATACTCTTAATTACTGACTTTATCTTAATTTTATAACAAAATTTATTAAATTTCCTTAATTTTAAAAAATACTAAGTTACTATTGATTTTTTAAAAGCTTAGGACGTCATGGACGGTTTCAATATACTCAAGATATTGAAAATTAGCACATGAAACAGGATTTCGTTATTAAAATCCTTCCTTTAGCCTTTAAAAACAACAATAAATAAAAATAGTTCGATAAATATGAGTAAAAAAGCAAAAATCATTGTAAAGGCTCTTGTGACGGGAGGGAGAGGTTTTTCAAAATGAAAAATCCCCTAATGCCTCAGGAGGGCCTCCAATCGGTCCAGCAGTCGGTCCTACCGGCATAAACATTAAAGATGTAGTTGACGCTGTTAACGAAAAAACTATGCTTTTTAAAGGATTAACCGTTCCGGTACGCATCGAATGCGACGCTGAGACAAAAAAATTCGAGATTTTCGTTGAAACTCCTAGCACAGCTTCCCTCCTTTTAAAAGAAGTAGGAACTGAAAAAGGATCATCTAACTGTTTGGAAGAAAAAATTGGAAATTTAACTCTTGAACAAATAGCAAATATAGTAAAAGCGAAAAAGGATATATTTTTAGACAAAACTTTTAAGAATGCCATAAAAACCGTTTTAGGAACGGCTTTATCTGTAGGAATAACTATTGAAGGTGAAAATCCGCGTGTTATTCAACAACGAATCGATGATGGTGAATATGATGATAAAATAAAGGAGGATTTGTAAAAAATGAAAGTAAACGATATATTAATAAAAAGATCTTTAAACGCTGCCATTAATTTTTCTGTAATTAGAAAAGAAGGATTTAAAGATAAAGTAAGAAATTTTAACGAATCGATAGATTTTATTATTAATTTAAAAGATATTAACTTAAAAGACCCAAAGCAAAGAATTGACAAGGAATTAATCCTACCAAATAAAATAATCACCGGGGATCTCCCTAATATGTGCATAATTGCTTCGGACGAAGTGTTATCAGAAGCAAAAAAAAGAGGTCTTGACACTCTCGATAAAAACGCGTTAGAAAAAATGAATAACGAAGAAAAAAACAATAAAAAGAAATTCGTGAAAAAATACGAATTTTTTGTCGTGGAGGATAAATTAATGAGAGATGTTGCCAGATATCTCGCAAGATTCCTAGGTCCGGTCGGAAAAATGCCTAAACCATTTCCATCTGGATATGGAATTATTTCTAACAAAGAAGAGCTCAATACCGCTGTTGAACGATATAAAAAAGTTATTCGAATTCAAGTGAAAAAACAACCAATCATTCAAGTAAAAGTTGGCAAAAAATCAATGCAAAATGACGAAATTTTTGAAAATATTAAAGCTATTGTTGATTATATTGCTGATTTATTGCCTCACAAGTTCAATCATTTCAAATCAATGCATATAAAATCTACAATGGGAAAATCCATTAAAATTAGCGAAGAATTTTTAAAGAACGCGGGTGTGTGAAAAAATGATTAAAAAAAAATCGATACCGCAATGGAAATTACAAGAAATTGAAAATTTAGTAGAACTGTTCAAAATATATAAAAATATAGCCGTGATCGCGGTTGCCAAAATCAACGATAAACAAGTTCAATTTATCCGGAAGAAATTAAGAGGAAAAGCCGTCATTAAAATGTCTAAAAAATCGTTACAAATTCGAGCCATAAAGAAATATGAAAAAGAGTCGAAAAAAAAGAATTTAACCGAATTAGCCGATAACATTCCCGGACAATCGAGTTTAGTCTTCACGAACATGGAGATATTAGAATTGAAAAATGTTTTTATCGATAACGAATGGATGGTTTCCGCTAAACCAGACGAAATCACTCTTGTAGATATTTGGGTTCCTGAAGGAGACACAACATTTCCAACCGGTCAAGTGATAAGTGAATTAAACATGACTCTCCGATTACCCACGAGAATTCAGAACGATACAATTTGGATAAAAGAACCCACAAGAACCCATAAAATAGGAGACTTTGTCTCCGTAAAAGAAGCGGCGATTTTAAAAAAATTAGGAATTACGCCTATAAAATCGTTGATAAAGATACATTTCGCATGGAGCAACGGAGAAATTATACCCGCAGAAGTATTATACTTAGACCTTGAAAAATTCCAACAAGAATTCATATCGTGTTATTTAACCGCACAAAAAATCGCCTTAGAGTTAGAAATCATCGATAAAGAAACAATCGAACCATTAATACAAAAAGCATTTAGAGAAGCTCTCGGCGTTCTTTTTGAAATGCCTATCTTCTTAGAAGATATGGCGGACGAATACATTCGAAAAGCTGTATCCAACGCTAATATCATTAACGCAGCGATCTTGGGAAGTGGCACGCAAGCTCCAGTAAAACAGCAAAAATCTAAACTTGAAAAAAAGAAGATGACGACGATAAAGAAGAAAAGGTTGGGATAGGAGGACTTTTTGGAGAATAAAATAAATTTTTTAAAATCAAGATCATAAAATACAATTTAAAAAAAAAAATAAATAAAATATGGAGGAAAAAAAAAATGGAAAGTATTTATGCGTGTCTACTATTACATAAAGCTTCTAAAAAAATCACCGAAGCTAATATTGAAAAAATATTAAAAGCTGCTGCTGTAACTGTCGATAAAACACAAATCACGAAATTAGTCGCTGGATTAAAAGAAAAAAATATCGATGAAATTATTAAAGCCGCCAACGCCGCACCTATAATGGCGACATCAGTTACTGCAGGAGATATACCAACTAAAAAGGCACCCGCAGAAAAGAAGGAAGAGGAAGAAGAAGAGGAAGAGCCGACCGGAATTGGCTCATTGTTCTAAATTTTAGTAGTAAATAGTTATCAGAACTAACAATTCCTCTTAAATCTAAATATTCTTTTTTTAATTTTATTTTTTTAATACTTATTTTTTTAATGCTTATTTTTTTCAATTAATCAAAATTGTCTACTTTAGAAATTTCTATCTATAATTATCTCTTTAAATCAAAAACTTTTTTTTAAATTTCATGTTTTAAATTTCATATTTTAAATTTCATATTTTAAATTTCATATTTTAAATTTCATATTTTAAATTTCATATTTTAAATTTCATATTTTAAATTTCATATTAAATCTGAACAATCATGACAGGACGGTTCCTAAAGTTTTTTTCCCCCTTTGTTCGGATAATGCCCGAAATTAAACAACCTCAAAGGGAAGTTTCCTTTAAAGAAAAATTTGTTTGGACAGCTTTAGTTCTAATTATTTATTTAATAATGTCTAATATACCACTTTATGGTGTTAAGCTCGAAGATTCAACTGATTATTTATATTGGCTAAGGGTAATTCTTGCGAGTCAACGGGGTACTTTAACTGAACTGGGAATTGGACCAATAGTAACTGCGGGTCTTATCATGCAATTGCTTTTAGGTTCCAAACTTATTAATGTCAATATGAGCGACCCCTACGACCGAGCAATGTTTACTGGAGCACAAAAAGTAATGTCCATTTTTTTAACAATGTTTAATTGTATCGCCTACATAAGTGGAGGGGCATTCGGGCCAACATCAGAACTTGGGATCGAAAACGCAGCGTATATATTCCTACAACTAATGTTTTCGGGCGTTATCATTATCCTACTTGACGAGCTACTTCAAAAAGGGTGGGGTCTTGGGAGCGGAGTTTCATTATTCATAGCAGCGGGAGTTGCGGGGCAGATCTTCTGGAATAGCTTTAGCTTTATTGAGGCTCCAGATGCAGATCGATTACCAAGAGGGGTCATAATAGCCTTCTTTGCCGTCTTGTTTGATAACAATCCAAGCACTGGTTTGGAAGATATTTTTCTTCGGGGGCAGTTGCCGTCATTATTAGGCGTTATTACTACGGTTATCATATTTGTTATTGTTATATGGTTTGAAAGTACTCGAATAGAAATCCCTTTGCAATATAGAGGCTATAAAGGATTTAAAGGCAAGTATCCGATGAAATTACTTTATGTCTCAAATATACCAGTTATTTTAGTCAACGCTTTATATGCTAACTTCTTATTTTTTGGACAATTGATCGCAGGACCTAACTCAACATTACGTAATTCTGACACCAATTTTTGGTTAGATTTAATAGGTACTTTTGAATCCCATAGTACGGGAGAAAGTACGGGCGGCTATCTCCAACCAACGGGAGGATTAATGTATCTGATTTCGCCACCGCAAGGAATAGACCAATTAATTGCAGATCCGCTCAGAGCAGTTATTTATTTAATAATCTTTATCGCTCTTTGTATAACGCTCGGTAAAGTCTGGGTCGACGTCAGTGGCCTTGATCCAAAAAGCATCGCTCAACAGATATTAGATTCGGGAATGCAAATACCTGGATTTCGAAGCTCGGCAAAAGTAATAGAAAAGATTTTAAAGCGTTATATCCCGACTCTCGTTATTCTGAATGGAATTATTATCGCACTACTTTCATTCTTAGCAGATTCCCTCGGCGCGTTAACTTCTGGCACAGGGCTCTTGATAGCAATAGGCATAATCCATCAATATATGGAAACAATCTCTAAGGAAGTTGCGGCGCAGCAGTATCCAAGCATGCGCGGAATGCTTGGGTTGGATTGAGAATAGGAACCATCTACTACCTTTTTCAGGAATGAAGAAAATCTCTCAGAATTGATGGTTTTAATAAAAAACTAGAAATCTCTTCTAATCGTTTTTATTTTCTTTTCCTCGTTTAAAAATAAATAATCCTTTTTTTCCATCAATAGTTTTAAATATGATTCTAAGCTCTTCTTGATGGCCCCAACTCAATGCGTTTGCAATGGAAGGAGGGATTTTTAACCTTCCTGACGTGCCCTTATACTTATAATATTTTGTTTTTTCGCCGTTAATTTTTTTCTCCTCTTTCTTGCTTGTTTCTTCTTAGTAGTATTCATAATATTGTGTAAATTCGAATTTTTAAAAAATACTAAAATCGAAGGTTTTAACAGAAAATTTTAAATTTCTTAACTTAATAAGTTCATATATACATGTTAATTTTAATGATTAATCAAGATACAAACGCTTTTTTGGAATGGATGTTATATCCACCAGGTTCAATGATATTTATTATATTATTAGCTTGTGTAACGGCATTAATGAGTTCGCTTCTAACAAAATGGCTAGTTGATACAGAAGAGATAGAGAGGAAGCAAAGACAAATAAAAGAACATCAAGAGGAAAAAGAGAAAATAGTAAAACTAGCCGAGACCGATCCTGACCGATATAGGAAACTTCGAAAGCGTTGGGAGCGTAAAGACGCCATGCTTAAGAAGACGCAGCAAAGTATGGGGATGGCGAGACTTAAACCTACTTGTATTACATTTTTGCCCATGATTATCATTTTTTCGGTATTAAATACTACATTTGGCAGAAATCCTGTCGCTTTTACGCCCATGAATCCTTGGGATGTGCCCATGATTAATGATTTCGTAATGGCTTATTCTGATAAAATTTATGAATGGACGGCGTTAGTTTATGGGAAGCCGATAATGGTGATGACTTATCATGGGTGGATTAATTTCACGGCTTGGTATTTTCTGTGCTCGCTTGGAATCAATACGCTCGTTCAGAGATTATTAAAGATACAAACGCAAGCATCGGGAGGGATGGAACAAATGTTTGGTGGTCAGAAGGCCAAGGGTATTGAATTTCCTGATGTATAAAGTTTGAATTTATAAAAAAAAAGCTTTAGTCAAAAGAAATTAATTATGATGAGTATTTCCAGAGCTACTACTTGCGCAACTGGCTTCGCCTAAAGGTTTTAACTCACCATTTAATAAGAATTCAATGTTTTTTTTTATACTACCATTGATGCCTTGATAAAGATTTATACCCACTTGTAAAAAACCCATAAAGGGTCGTCCTCCTATACCACCTACAATCATATCCGTGATATTTCGTTCTTTCATATTTATAACGGGCTCCATGCAGCTAGAATGACCATTATTTTGTAAAGCGAACGCTTTTTCAAGGATATTATTATCTTTAACTTTAATTCCTACAAAGTAATTACAATGTCCGAAATGTTCGGAAATATCATCAGACAATTCCGGCCCTTTAGCAGGTAATCCAAAAATTCGATTCATTTTTTTTGCGCTTTTTTTATGTTTTTTTTTTTTTTATAAGAAATTAAGAATTGATTCAGTAAAGTAAA
>JAUWRB010000101.1 GCA_030610785.1 Promethearchaeota archaeon
GTTACTTAATAAAATTCTCTATTCTCTGGCATTATATTTGTGTTTTGAAGACTTCTAGAATTTGAACATGACTTAGTTGTTTGAATAATTTCGTTGTCTAAGAATTTCAAATCCAATTATAACTGCTACCGAATTAATCGGAAGAGATCCCACAAATTCTCGCTCATAAGGAATGGTAAGCCGCAAATCTGCCTTATCTAAAAAATTGCGATTAATGCCTCTTTTTTCACCCCCAATTACTATAAATAACGGGGGTTTCAGATTACTCTGATATATTGACTGACTTTCATCTTTACCAGTGCAAGCAATGGTGTAATTTTTAGATTTGAAGAAGTTAATCGTTGTTTCGAGATCTTCAACTAAAGCCATCGGCATTAATTCTGAGGTGCCTGCCGAAGATTTAATAATAATTCCCTCCACATCATGCCAACTTCTCTGTTTCATCACGATTCCATCTATTCCTGCGGCATATAATGACCGTATTGTATAACCAAGATTATATGGATCTTCAATTCCGGCTAAAAAAAAAAAAATACAAGGTTTTGATGTCAAGAGTTCAGGAATTTTTTGGTAGGTTCTTTCAATTACAATGGCAGCAATTCCTCCGTGAGTCTTCCCAATTGCATTTTTTTCAAACCATTCTTGATTTACTGCCTCAATCTTGACTTCCTTGGAATTTATGGATTCAAGGGTCTGCTTGAGAGCTTTTACACGCTTTTTGTTCCTTTTTCTCTGGAGCTTGGCAACATCATAAAAAATAGTTAGAACTTTACGATATTTCGAGCGCAAAACGGCATCTACAGAGATTTTACCCTCAATTATTATAGAAGTTGTCATTTTATTTTACCTTTAAATACGCTTATTAATCATTTATAACGAATTATATTTTTTTAATTATTTAATGCTTTTTCCGCATTAGTCAAAAACTTAAGAACAATCAATTTTTCTAAATATACGGGTAAAAATCTTTTTTATTTTGATAGAATCTTCTATGTGGGGGATGTTTTTTAAGATTATCGACTATTAAGGTTTTCTTAGATACTTTTTTATTAGGTGAAGATATAAAAGTTTGAAAACAATTTAGGTTTTTTATTGCCGCTCGTCCAATCATAATCCCTGGGATTAATGTTTTACACTTTCTCTGAGATTTCATTGGTAACTTTTTTACAATATTCTGGATATCTTGTTTTGTGCATATATTTCCATTAATAATTATTGGCATATCTGCGCTAAGAGCCGTTTCCAATAACTCCCAATGAGGGCTTGATTTAGAAGACTGCTTTGCGTGCTTAAAATTTATTACGGTAGGTTTTAATCGTACATCATTAATAGATTGAATTTTGTTTAAAAAATCCAAGAATTTATTATGATATATTTCTTTCGAATTAAGACCTAATAAGATTTTACAATTAATATGGAAAGGATGTGAGTTAGGTTCACCTAAAAATGCCATAATAAGATCTCCTAATCTTTTCGTTCTTTTAATAAGAGCAGCACCCTCTCCAGCTGATATTACTCTGGGATCTGGGCAGCAGGCATTGATACATACGCCATAAATGTTTGCCCTTTCAGGATTATCCCTACAAAAATTCTCTAAACATTCAGGGAGGTGGGAAATATCATTAATGTTATTTGTAAGTACTTGTACCCATTGATGTTGGTTATTAATTGAAAATGTATCAACATTATCCCATGCTCTTTTTTTTAAGGTAATTAATTCTTTTAAATTTAACATTTCCGTATAAGAATCCGTAGCTTCTGGAAATAGTGCACGAAATGCCCAGCAGCTAATATTTTTCATTGGAGCTAAATGTAATTCGATCTTACTACACCTTTAAAATTGCTTTTTAATATTTTTTTCGCAGATATATCTCCATATCACATCTACTTTGAAAAAACATTCAAGTTCAAAATATATCAAAATAATGTATATATAAATTTCTTTAATAGATTAATAATTTATTCGCTTTCAAAGAAAATGGTTTTTGAAAATTTTAATTGCCAAACCAAGTTGTCAAATTATTAAGCAAATAATTACTCTCAAGGTATATTGTCCCCAAAGCTTCACGCTTCTATTTTATCGTTAAAAAGCGTTCCATTGAACCCGAAAGCGTGCGAAATCGCTTCGATTTAATGGCGCTCAAGATCGTTTATTTTAATTTGTCTTTAATAAATTTTAAAAGATCTTTTCCGGAAAAAGGTTTCGTTAAATAACCATCAGCACCAAGTTTTTTTCCTTTTTGAAGATCTTCGTTAAAACTTTTAACTGTAAATAAGATTACGATAATATCCTTATAGTTTTCATTTGATTTGATTTCTTCCAGTACTGAGTAGCCCGATTTGCCCGGCATCATAATATCCAGAAGAACTAGTGCAATTTCCTCGTATCTTTCTTCTACAATTTTAATCGCTTCTTTTCCATTATTACAAGTAATGGTGTTAAAATCTCCTAATTTTAAAAACTTTTCAGTGATATTGACGATATTTAACCCAACTAACAGAATATATTAGCTGACCGGCTCATCGTCAACTACCAATATTGTTTTCTTCTTAGAATTATTTGATTGAGACATTTTTTTTCCCAACTTTCTTTTTTAATTAATTATTTGTCTTTGTAATTTAATAGTAAATAATATTATTCGTTTTATTAATTTATATATATAATTTTTTTTTACAAATGTTAAGAAAAAAACAATAATCAGAAATGGATGGAAAGAAACCAAAGAAAACTCCAAAATTTCCCGATTCTTATATCGACAAAAACGCTGATGAATACGATAATCAGAAATGGATGGAAAGAAACCAAAGAAGAACCACAATCTTGAGCGTGCAATATCTGTTCGACGAAAAATTAGATAATTTAGGAGAAATTAATATATTAAAAAAAAGACCTTACTTAATTTTAGATTTAGGTTGCGGAACGGGATTCTCATCTAGTATACTAATTGAATGCGGATTCAGAGTAATTGGAGTTGATATATTACCAGACATGCTCAACAAAGCTAAAGAAAAGAAAAAGAATTTGAATAATTATGAAAATTTGGATTTGATATTAGCAGATATAAATTACTTGCCCTTAAAAGAAAATTCAATTGATCAAGCGATTTCAATTTCAGCATATAATTTTATTATTCACGATAAACAAGAACTTAATGAAAAAAGAAAGGCTGTTAATAATACTTCAAGATATTTATATAAAATATTGAAAAAAAATGGAAGAATTATTATAGAATTTTATCCGAAAGACGACAAAGAATTAAATCTATTCATTGATTCTTTTATTAATAATGATTTCAATGGATTCGTAATAAAAAAAAGCCCTCTACAAAAATCGGGTCAAACCTTTTTATTATTAAAGAAAGAACGATGGACCATGGACCATGGGAACTTGTAAATTTTGTAATAAAACAGATAAATTAATTTCTAGGACATTAAGTATATGTAGAAATTGTATTTTAACCAAAGATTGGAACCACGTGAAACCACACATTTTATCTGTTCATAATAAAGTCCGGCAACAAGAAGAGCTACCTGAAAGACCACCAAAAGCAACTAAATTAAATGTTAAACTGAAATGTAATTTATGTATAAATGAATGTTCTCTATCTACGGATGATACAAGTTATTGTGGTCTAAGAAACTTAAAAAAAAACAAAAGTGGAGAATTGCCTCTACCTTCAAAAATGAAAGGATATATTCATGGTTACCTTGATAATAATCCAACAAACTGCTGTAATGCGTGGTTTTGTCCTAGTGGTACTTCCGCTGGTTATCCTGAATACTCCAATCATAATGGTCCTGAATTAGGAACTTATAGTTATGCTGCGTTTTTATATGGTTGCACGTTCAATTGTCTTTTTTGTCAAAATGCGTCTCATAAACATTTTGCAAAGCGCAATTTATTTGATGTTGATATTATAGCGGACCAAATTTATAAAAACAAAAAAATTACCTGTTTATGTTATTTTGGTGGAACTCCTGAAGCCCAATTACCTTTCTCAATTAATCTAGCAAACAAAATCCTTGATAAAATTAAAAAACAAGATGAAAAACGAATAATGAGAATTTGCTGGGAATGGAATGGAAGCGGCAATCGAGATTTAATCGAAAAGTGCGTGCAAATTGCCATTAAAACAGGTGGCAATATCAAATTCGATTTAAAAATTTTTAGCGATAAATTAAATATTGCGTTGTGCGGGATTAGTAACCAAAGAACCCTCGATAATTTTAAATTTTTGGCAGAAAAATATTTTGGAACTAGAAAAAACTTGCCAGAAATGAGCGCATGCACGTTATTAGTTCCAGGATACACAAATCACGAGGAAGTCGAGCTAATCGCTAAATTTGTTAGTGAAATAAATAACAAAATACCCTATAGTTTACTAATATTCCATGGTGATTATCAAATGCGGGACTTAGGGATTACACCAAAAGAGCAAGCAATAAAATGCTTGGATGTGGCTAAAAAATATTTAAAACGAGTGAATTTAGGAAATAAATTCCTATTAGGATTTAATTGAATTGAACTTTCCAGATTCCCCCATCTTTTAAAAGATTCCAGTTTGAGATCCATTTATTAATAATATTTTGAATTTTTCGATAGTAATTTTTATTTTTATAAAAAATAATATTTACTCATGCAAGAGAAATAGGAATTAATCTTATTTTTGAAGATTTGACAAAAAATTTATTTAATAGCATTAATTTTCGTTATTATTATTTTACTATTTCAAATTAGAATAAATAAAATTAACAATAATTATAAATAGACCTTATTGGTGATCAAGCAATACAAAAGGCTCGAATACGTTTATCATCTACCCTTCTAGACGCATTAAAATCCGTATGTGAGCAAATTGAGAATGTGTGTAAAACACAAGGGATTCGAAAACAAGGTCCTATTCCTTTACCTACTAAAAGATTAAAAGTGCCTATATTAAAAGCTCCTTCTGGTCAGGGAACGGCTACTTGGGCCAAATTTGAGATGAGAATTCATAAACGTCTTTTTGAGATTATCGCAAACGAAAGATCGATGCATTTAATCATGAAGATACAAATTCCCGAATCTGTACTAGTAGAAATAGAGTTAATGTAAGTAGTTTTTAGTTATTATGTTATTATAATGACCTTATTTTCCTTCTTGAATTTTTTTTTCATTAAACTAAAATTTTTTAAATGTATTTAAATCGTTAAATTCTTATATTTTATTAAAGAGTTAAATAAATTCTTATTATTAAATCGGGTAAAATGGCAGATTTTCACACTAAAAGTTTTTTTGGTCAATCAACTGCAATAATAGTAAAAAGTCCTGCTAAAACGGTTCCCCATATTTTCATCACTTGTATTAAAAAAAAAGACGATAATACATGGGAAAAACCCACTAATGGTGAAGGGAAAACTGTAAAACTTTCGATTGAAGAAATAATATGTATTTTAGAAGTTTTAGAGAGGAATTGCTCTAATTGGCGTGGATATCACGTTTTTAAAGACGAGAAGACAGAGATAATAGTAGGATGGGAGGATAGCTCGTTACAAGTATTATTATTTAAAATAGGAAATTATGAAAAAAAACTCAGGTTTCCAAATACAAAATTTTTAATGTTATTTCTTGACCACATTTTAACTGAGAAGATAGAATTTGCGACTTCAGGTACTTTTAAAATTAAAGCTAAGCAAGGGTCAATAAAAGAAAGCGATTATGGAGTTTTTTCCGAAAACATTTTTGCGAAGGATGGACTTCAAGTTATAGAGACTACAGAATATGACGCGTTGAGTGAGACATTAGAGATTGAAGTAAAAATTAAAGTTGAAAGTCCAAAAGCATTATTAATCGTTTTAGATTCAGGGCACGAATTTTGGATCCCTAAAAGCACAGTGCATTCACATTACAATGTGAAAGAAGGGGAAAATTTCCAGAAATTAATTCTTGATAAATGGATTATAGAAAAACAAAAAATTTTTTAAAAAAATGATGGATTTAGAAAAAGATCAGAAATTTTATGTGAAACCAATTTTTATAAATTTTTTACTTTTAATCGTAAATTCTTCTCTTTTCGTGATAAAGTTAATATTTGCCCTTATTACTAATAGTATTGCACTTCAAGCGGATGCCTTCGATAACCTCACCGACATAGTAATGGTTATAGCAGCGTTAATAGGGATTATTTATTCTAAAAAAAAAGCAAACGAGAAGTTCCCATACGGTTATTATAAAATTGAAAATATTATTAGTTTAATTATTTCATTATTAATATTTCTTGCTGCGTATAATATTATCTTGCAGTCATTTACCAATATTTCTTTATTTTTAGCAGGTAATTCAAAAGAAATCGTATTAGTACCATCGATTTTTGTTTTTTTAATAATATCTATTTTAATTTCTTTTAGCTTGGCTTTATATTTGAATATAATCGGCAAAAGAACAAATTCTCCCATAATCAAATCCGAGGCGAGCGAGAAATTATTTGACAATTTCATTTCTCTTTCCGTGTTAATAAGTTTTATTGGCGCCCTTTTTAATTTTTTCCTCTTAGATTCATTACTGGGCTTAATAATTGCTTTATTTATTATTAAAGGCGGATATGATATTTTCATTTCCTCTACTAGAACATTACTCGACGCAGTTATCGATTTTAATAATAGGACAGAACTTTACAAATTAATAGAAGAATTTCCAAAAATAAAAAAAGTAGAGAATTTAGAGATTCGCTCTTATGGAAGATATCTCTTTCTAGAAATTAACGTTAGTTTAAATAAAGACATGCCATTATCTCAAATAGAATTATTAAAAAATAAACTCTCAAGAACTATTAAAAATGGTTATCCTGAAATTTTTAAAATTATTATTATTACTCAAACTCAAGAAAAAACCACGATAAAGATAGCTGTTCCAGTAGAAAGCAATGAAGGATTGAACTCTAAAATATTTGAACATTTTGGGGAATCTCCTTATTTTGCTTTAATACTAATTCAGGAAGAAAACTTGCTAAAACTTGAATTACTTCCTAATAAATTCGCTCAGGAAGAAAAACGGAAAGGTATTCTTATTTCTGATTGGTTGAGTTCTGAAAAAATTGATAAAATTTATATTAAAAAAGAATTGAAAAAAGGACCTTATTTGATTTTTGAAAATAGCTTCATAGAAATGGTAATAACAGATATAGAAGATTTAAATGGAATTATAAGAAAAGAGAGAGAACTCTTTAAATATTCGTAAAAATTATTTATTATTTTTTATTTTAATCTTTAATCTTTTAATCAGATTAAAACATTTATTATACAATTCGGTAGAGTTCATGGAAATAAGTATCAATTTCTTAAAACAATTAGCATTTGATGTTTATAATAGAGTGCATCCGCTTTTAGGTACAAAAGAAGCTTCAAAGGAACTTGAGAGAGGCGCTGGAGGAGATATTTCAATGCATTTAGATATCGTTGCAGAAAATATTGTTATTGAAAAATTGGAAAATATCAATGCAGATATTTTATTAATAAGCGAAGAAACTGGGGAGACTTATATAGGCAATAAGCAAGAAGCCCTAAAAAATAAAATAAAGCTAATCGTGGATCCTATAGACGGATCTAATAATGCCGTAAGAGGCGTCCCTTATTCGTCAATATCCATTGCCCTTGCCATTGGTGAAAGAATAAGCGATATTTCAAAAGCGGTTGTTTTGGACTTAGACACGAGGGATATCTATTGGGCAGAAAAAGAGAGAGGAGCCTATTTAAACGATAATAAAATTACGGTTTCTAATAACGATATTTCAAGGAAATGTATTATTGAAATTAATGTTTCCAAAAAAAATCTCTTAAATCAGTTGAATAAATATATCTCAATCGTTAAAAAATTCCATAATTTAAGAGTAATGGGGAGTACTGCTTTAACTTTGTGCCAGGTAGCCCGAGGAAGCATGGATGCTTTCATGAATTTAAGAGAAAGTAATCGTCTAGTAGATGTAGCAGCAGGATTTTTGATTCTAAAGGAATCTGGAGGGTTCTTTTTTTCAAAAGAAGGACTTGATATCAATAATAAATTATCTATTGATTTAAAATTTCCATTTATTGCATCAAACGCTATACTTGAACCATTTTTTAAAAAAGAACTAAGCTTGTTAAGCTTGAATGGATAAAAATTAAAAAAAAAGAAAAAATATTAATGTCAGACTTGGAATTTTCATTCATATTATATTTTTGTATCGCAGGAATTTCTATTCTTGGAATGGGCATTACAGGATATCTAATTGAAAAAAGAAAAGGACTAAAGAAGTCGTTTAAGGTACCAGAACCGAAAATCTTATTTATTTTAGGAATTTGGTTTTTATTTTATATCGTTGCATTTTTAGTAGAATGGTTAGGGCATATATTAGGATTATGGACTTGGTTTAATATAAATCATATATTTCTCCATGCGGCTTATTGGTGGGCAACACTCTTAACGGTTTCAATTTTTTATTTGTCAGACTTGTCCTCATTAATGAGATATGTGATTTTGCTTGCATGGGTGCTGTTTTTTGAATACACGCAAGAAGCATTAGTTAAATGGGTTACTCACTATCCATTGTTAAATAATCCATATTTAATGATAACAATAACAATGAGTTTAGTCTGTAGTTTGAGTATAAAGATTTTAGATATGTTAATAAAAATAAAGCTATTAAGAAAAGAATAATTTAAGAGGGATTAAGATGGTATTTATAAATTCTGAAGGGAAATTTAATGATAACTCCTATCTTATAGATGCAGAATTGTACCGATTGAAGGGAGCTCTTTCATTATATGTGGTTGAAAACGCAGGCATGCGAATGATGATTGATGCGGGGGAGGCATTAATGGCTAGAAAAATTGTAAAAAAAATTAAAGAACAAGGGCTCTATCCAATCCATAAATTATTATTATCACATTCTCATTTTGACCATGTTCAAGGAACTGTAAAATTGATAAAATTAATGAAGGACGTTGAAATTGAGGTTCTAGCCTCAGAAAATGCTATAAAAAATTTAAAAAATCCTGAAATAATGAACGAGTATTTTGGGTATAAAATAGATCCAATTGAGAATGTTACCCCATTAAAAGAGGGTGATATTATTGATATTAACGGTTTAAAATTAGAAGTTTTTAATTTTTTTGGTCATACTCAAGACTCAATTGCTCTTTTAGATAAAAAAAATAAAAACATATTTGTAGGAGACTCAATTATCGATAAATACGATCCAGGTACTCCTTTCCCTGAATTTGTGCCGCCAGATTTTAATGAATCTAAATATTTAAAAACTTTTGAAAAATTAAGAAATCTGAAAGACCAGTTAAATTCCATATCATTGGGTCATTTTAGCGTGTGGAAAAACGATGATTTCTATAAAATCGTAGATGAAATGGAAGAATTTCATTTTAACGCTAAGGATTCTTTAATAAGTTGGTATAACGAAAATCCTTCTCTAGAGTATATTACTTTAAAATATCACGAGAAGTTTACGCCAGAATCAAAAATCCACACAAAAGACAACATGCTTGGATTACAATTCACAATTGGGTGGTTAATCGATGGTTTAAAGATGTACGGTTTTATTAAATAAGAATTCAACCTGATATTTAATTCAAAATCTTATTTCTTAAATTATTAATCAGGTACGTTCTTAATTGGATATGTACCGTATTTTCGCTTAATATTTTGCATTGCCTCAAATCTATCTACCGTGACTGCCGGATTTATTGAATGTCCGCTACTAAAAATATATCCTCCGCCGGGAGCTAATTCTCTAATTAAGCGTTTTGCATACGCTTCAATATCGTGAATTTCCCCCATTGATAGCATTATAGGGCTTAAATTCCCGCAAAATGTGATTTTATCTCCATACTTTTTGTTTAACTTGAAAATATCATACTCTGGATTAGCTGTAGTTGATTCGATTGGATTTAACACATCAACGCCACTTTTGACAATATCTTCAAATATTTGCATTAAATCTCCATCTGAATGTAATAGAATTTTACAATCGTGTTTATGGGCAGCATCGCAAATTTGTTTTATCCACGGAAAGACATATTTCCTATAATTCATTGGACTCATGAATAAACCATTTTTATATCCATAATCGTCCCATAAAATTACCATTTGAGCGTTGTTTTCTGCTAAAATTTTCACGAGTTCAAGAGTAAATTTACCTCGATCGTCAAATACTTTCTTGGCTTGTTTATGTCTTGTTAATATTCTTGAAAATGTTTCTATTCCGAAGCCTTCCCAAGTACATTCCATTAAAGCGCCGGTCGCCGGAACGGAAAAAATTTCATCTTTCATTTCTTTCTGAACTTCTCTCCCTGCTATAAAACCGTTCAATCTTGCTTCCCAATTTGGATCAAGGTCCTCCCAACTTTCGTAATCTTCAAAAGATTTGAAAATACCCCCGTAATACCCCATTATTGGAGTGCCATCTTTTTCATAATACTCGAATTTCATGATTCTTCCATACTCATCAACAAATCCACTAGCATCGTCAAGGATTTTTCGAGGGAATAAACTCGTGAAACTTGCTCCTATATCTAAACCTATTCTGCGAAATAATTCGTATGAAAACTTATATCCCGATTTAAGGATATTTTTTTGTTTTAAAAATGATTTTAAAACCTCATCTTTATTGGGAACTTTTTTTAATATTGAAATACCATAATCTCCTTTACCGGGTTTCATCCCGTAATATTTTGTGATCGTGTTACTTGTAAATGCGCTCTCCCAAGCAGGAACCCTATCTGGCTCCTCGTGATTTATTGTAGTTAATACTCTTTCAGGGGCTTTCATTTTT